>JBHEKZ010000055.1:0-2781 GCA_041859025.1 Melioribacteraceae bacterium
TATTTAATTGCATTATCAACTAAATGATTTATTGTGTGTGAGAAATATTTTTCTTCTGCAACAACTAATATTTCTTCTAAGGATGTTTCAAAATCTAGGTCCAAAAATTTCTTGTGCGCCTCAGATAGATATAGCTTTACCGAGCTATGAATAAGTGGAATGATATTGACTTTTTTCATAGCAAAATTGAGATTGGAAGATTCAAGATGCGATAACAATAATATGCTTTCAAGAGAGTTAAGCAGTCTTTTTCCGCCGCTTTGTATTGCATGAACCATTTCGATTTGTTCCTTATCGGTCAAATCAAATTCTAGCAATTCGCTAAAACCAAGAATGGATATAAGTGGGGTTCTGAACTCATGACTCATATTTGCGAGTAAAGAAGATTTTGCTTTCTCAGCTTTTTCTACTTTTTCTTTGGCTTTAAGAATCTGTAATTCGGCATTCTTCCTTTCGGTGATATCCTCTTGCACTGCCATGTACTTGATAATTTCATCCTTGGAGTTTTTGATTGGCGAAATATGGGTAGAGACCCAAAAGAGTTCGCCATTCTTCTTTCGCATCATGTGTTCGCCACTCCACTGAGTTCCATCCTTTACAGCAGAGAGCGATGCTTTATAATTTTCAGCATCAAATCCTCTTCCTTTAAAGACTACCGGAGTTTTTCCGGAAAGTTCATTAAGCTGATAGCCGGTTTTTGTGACAACAGCATTGTTTACATATTCAATTTTTGATTCTAAGTCTGTTATGGTTATTAGCGAGTTTGTTTGTTCTATTGCAGCCAATAATTTTCGGTTTTCTACTTCAGCTATTTTCCTTTCAGTGATATCTTCTTGAACAGATAAATAATTTATAACTGTTCCGTTTTCGTCTTTTATGGGAGAGATATTTGAAGCGACCCAATAAAGTTCGCCATTCTTTTTTCGATTACGAAATTCATATGAACACGGCTCTCCTGCTTTCAATTTCTTCCAGAAGTAATCATAGTTTTTTACTGTTAAGTCACCCGACTTAAAAAGACTCGGCTTATTACCAATTAATTCACCAAGCGAATATCCCGATTTTCTGCACAGTGCCGGATTAGCATATTCTATACGGGAATTCAGATCGGTAATCATTATCAGCGATTCGGTCTGCTGAACAGCAGAAATGAGCTTTAAGTTTTCCTTTTGAGCGAGTTCTTTCTTTGCAATTTCTTTTTCACGTTCTCTGTTTGAATTTAGCAATTCCCTTGTTCTGTCTTCTACAATAAATTCCAGCTCAAATCTGTTTTGCTGGATCTTATCTTCCATTTTTTTTCTTTCGGAAATATCAAGAAAGCTAACTATTTGATAATCGTAACTTCCAAGCTTAATGTCGGCTGTGGCATAAATGATTGATATAGTTGTACCATCGGTATTTACCAGTAAAGCTTCTTCGCTGGTAATGATTTCATCTCTGAACATAGTCGTGTCAAAAAACAAAAAGAAATCATCTTTAGCTCTGCCAATTAAGCTTTCTTTATTAGTGAGAATTAACTGTGCGGCTGTCTGATTAACATCGGCAATTTGCTTTGTTGTTTTATCAACAATGAAAATTCCTTCATGAAGAGAATCCAGAATTTTGTGCAAATCCGCTCTGCTTTGTTTTAGGTTTTCAATTTGATCCAGAAGGGTTGTAGTTCTCTCTTTATCCGCAACTGTATTTTTTTTCCCTTTAAACAAGGAAAAGTATTTTAAAGTAAATACAGCATTTAGAGTGGTTAGAATTAATTTACTTTCCTTTTCAAATTCGGTTTTACTATCAAAGATTACTAGTAGAATAGCATAAATCATTTTATTTGATTCCAAAGGAATCAAATACACATTTTCGAAATTGCCAATTTCCTTCTGGATACTTCTGCCGGACATTAAAACCTCAGCAATAAACCCGGCATCAAGCATATCATTAAATGTTTTTTGTGCTTCAATTGCGCCGAAAGATGTATATGAACCGGCTAGCTCAAACTCAAACGTAGCATGGTTAAGCAAAAAAAGAAAAGACTCACGGCATTTTGTTATACTGCAACAATTACTATTTAGGTGAGTAATTAATTCATCAAGGCTTTCGACTGTATCGTTAGCATGCTGAATAAAAGTCAATGCCGAGTATAGCTGATCATATTTTTCTTTGTAATTATCGTGCATAAAATCACGTCAGCATTAGTTTTATAGTCTGAGAATAGTCTTCTAAAAATTTATCTTTTAGAGAAATCAGTATTCCTCGTCTAAGATTCAGCACATCCCAAACTATTGGGTTTGGCTGAGCAATAAGATTATCGCCGCCAAATCCAAAACCGAGAATATGGGCAATTATATTTGCTAAATGTACCGATGCAAGCAACGGAATGGTTTTATTTGACTTCACAACCAGGTGATGATTATAAATTGTATCCTGAATACTCTGAGGCAACTTCCATTTCTCAGCTAAGATTTGTCCAGCAGCCGCATGATCTATACCAAACACTTCTTTTTCGGCGTCTCGAATCGGACAATTTTTTTCAATTACTAAATCCACTACTCTTTGATACTCTTTAACAGCAAATTCAAGAAAAATAATTTTGCCTATATCGTGAAATATCCCCGCTAAAAAATAATTTTCAATATTTTTTTCACCGATTGTAATCCCTAAGTTCCTTGTAATTACGCCAACCCCAATAGAATGTGCCCAGAGATCAACCGGACGTAATCCACGAACATTTTTATCCTTTGAAAAAATTTTCATTATAGAAAGGGCAAACACAATATTTTTAACTTCATTGCG
>JBHEKZ010000404.1:0-3103 GCA_041859025.1 Melioribacteraceae bacterium
AAAAGATTAATCATGATAAACTTTCTTGACACAGAAAATGGTACTCTGAAATTCGAAATCAATAAAGCTAATATTATCAATCAGCGTCTTAAGATAATGGAAGAAATGATTTTACTAGGGGGGACTGAAGTTGATGTAGCGGCTCTTTACCGTGAGGGACAAAAAAGTTTACGCGGATTGCAAAAACGAACAGAAGAACTTGAAATCGATTTGACCCGGCTGAATAATTCTATAATTGAAAAGACTAAAGAAATTGTATCCCAAAAAGACAGTCTCGCTACTCAGCAGAAGAAAATTCAATATCAGAAAGAAATACTTATTGATCAGTCGCAATTGCTTAAAGAACGTGAAGCTGCACTTAGATCGCAGATAAGCAAGATAAATGAACAGCAGAAAATATACGATCAAAAATCTCAAGAGCTTGAAAAACAAAAAAAAGAACTGCGAAAAGGAAATGAAACATTAAGTGAGCTAAAGGAGAATGCTGACCGGCAGAAAGAAGAGATAAGATCGCAAACAAAAATACTTGAAGAACAGGGTGAAACTATACACCGGCAGAGGAACTTTTTGTATCTGTTTATAATTATTGCTCTGCTTGCTGTATTATTAATAGCTGTTGGTTACCACAGTTACAGTACAAAGAAAAGATTGAATAAAGAACTGGAATTACGGGTGCTTGAACGTACAGAGGAATTGAACCGCGCCAATAATCTTTTGAATACTGAGCTACTGGAGAGAAAACAAATTCAAGAAGTTTTAAAAGAAAATGTGGCCAAATTTCAAACTCTTTTCGAAGTAAATCCCGATGCAATAATAATCAGTGACGCCTATACTCAAGAAATTTATGAGTGCAATCAAATTGCTTGTGAAATGAACGGATATACGCACGAAGAACTTGTCGGCTCTAATCTAAACGTACTTCATCCTAAAGACATTGCAAGAAAAGGCAGAGATAAAAAAGAAATTGAATTGTTTATTGAGCAATTGAAGAGAAATAGATTTGTTAAGATGGAAACAATTCATCAGCGAAAGGATGGAACCCTTTTCCCAATAGAAACTTTTATTTGTTTGCTTACTCTTGATGATAAACTCTTTGTAATGGGTATTGACCGTGATATTACAGAACGCAAACTAGCCGAGGAAAAACTAAGACAAAGTGAAGAACAATTTAGGCTTATATCCGAAAACGTAGCAGATATGATTGTCGTTCTCGATCTGGATGGCAAGAGAATTTACAGCAATCCTTCTTATAAACCGATACTTGGCGATACTGGATCACTTCAAGGAACAGATTCGTTCAATGATATTCATCCGGAAGATCGTGATAAAATCAAAAGGGTATTTGAAGAAACAATTAAAACGGGAAAAGGAAACCGTGCTGAATATAGGTTGATTTCCAAAAGCGGAAGTATTCATTTTATTGAATCGCAGGGAAGCGTAATTAGAGATGAAAAAGGGAAAATCGTAAATGTAGTTGTTGTATCCCGCGATATTACTTCCCGCAAGGAGACTGAAGAAGAGTTGAGAAAGTATCGAGAGAACCTTGAGGAAATGGTAAAAGAAAGAACTGCTCAATTAGAAATTGCTAAAGAAAAAGCGGAATCGGCCGATCGCTTAAAGTCGGCCTTTCTGGCAACCATGTCGCACGAACTTAGAACTCCTCTTAATTCGATTATAGGATTTACCGGAATTCTGATGAAGGGTATTGCCGGTCCGTTGAATGATGAACAGTTAAAACAGCTTGGAATGGCAAAGGGAAGTGCGCAGCATCTGCTCGAATTAATTAACGATGTACTTGATATTTCCAAAATTGAAGCCGGGCAGTTAGTTGTTTCCCTCAACGAGTTTGATTTTAACAAAATGATTCACAAAGTAACTTCTTCGGTTGAGCCGTTAGCAGAAAAGAAAAAACTTGATCTAAAATTAATTGGACTGGGTGCTGAAATAATAATTAACAGTGATGAAAGAAGAATATCTCAAGTATTCCTAAATCTTATTAATAATGCAATTAAGTTTACCGATAAAGGTGCAATTAGAATTGAGTGCAGTATATCAGAACAAAGAATTATTACTAAAGTGATTGATACCGGAATTGGTATAAAATCAGATGATATGCCAAAGCTTTTTAAACCATTCAGCCAGATAGATACCGGTCTTACTAGAAATCACGATGGTACGGGACTTGGATTATCTATCAGCAAAAAATTAGTTGAAAAACTTGGGGGGACAATCGCAGTAGAAAGTAAACTAGGCGCAGGCAGCACATTTATTGTAACTCTTCCATTAAACTAAAATTTCGGAAAATATATGAAAACCAAAATCTTAATAATTGAAGACAACGAACAGAACATGTATATGCTAACGTATTTACTACAAAGCGAAGGTTATGAAATTATTCAGGCATACAGCGGAATAACCGGAGTGGAATTTGCGAAGAAAGAAAACCCCGATATAGTTCTGTTGGATATTCAATTACCCGAAATGGATGGTTATGAAGTTGCTGAAAAATTAATTCAGATTGAAGAAATGAAAGAGACTCCGATTATTGCAGTTACATCTTACGCAATGCCGGGAGATAAAGAAAAAGCGCTTGAATCCGGTGCTACCGGTTATATTGAAAAGCCTATTAATCCGGATACATTTATTTCTCAAATGGAAGCATTTCTCCCTAAACATCTAATTAAAAATAAGAGTAATGAATTATGAAACTACTGATAGTTGATGATAAACAAGAGAACTTGTATTTGCTTGAATCACTATTGAACGCTAGCAGTTATGAAACTGTCTCTGCAAAAAATGGCGCAGAAGCTTATGGCCTTGCACTCAAAGATAAATTTGATCTTATCATCTCAGATATCCTTATGCCGATTATGGATGGTTTTACTTTTTGCCGTGAATGCAAAAAGAATAATTATCTTAAAAATATTCCCTTTATTTTCTACACCGCTACCTATACTGATCCAAAGGACGAAGTCTTTGCTCTTAGTTTAGGCGCTGATAGATATGTTATTAAACCGCAAGAGCCCGATGCTTTTTTGGAAATTGTGAAGGAAGTTTTACATAATGCTGAGAGAAAGGAATATGCTGCCATTGAAACGGCGGA
>JBHEKZ010000422.1:0-7446 GCA_041859025.1 Melioribacteraceae bacterium
AACCGGGACAAATATTGCCGCTACTTTATCTACCAGTTTCTGTATTGGCGGTTTAGAAGCTTGGGCTTGTTCAACCATACTAATTATTTGGGATAAAATTGTGTTATCGCCGACTTCCTTAACCACAAAATTAAAAGAGCCGGTTTTGCTAATTGTTCCGCCGATTATTTTTGAACCAACAATTTTTTCAACCGGCATACTTTCGCCGGTTATCATAGATTCATCGATAGATGAAGAGCCGCTGACTATAGCTCCATCAGCCGGAATTTTTTCTCCCGGGCGGATTACAACAATATCTCCAATAGATAATTCTTCAAGAGCAATTTCTTTTTCAACTCCATTAACAAGAATTTTTGTGGTAAGTGGCTGCAACTCCAAAAGTTTTTTAACTGATTCATTTGTTTTTTGCTTCGCTCTATGCTCAAGTATTTTCCCCATAAGAATCAATGTTATTATTACTCCGGCAGTTTCAAAGTACACATGAGGAATTTTCCCGTCAAGAGAAAACTCAGAAGGGAAGAGAGTAGCAAGTACACTATAACCGTAAGCTGCTGCAGTACCAATAGCAACAAGCGAATTCATTTCGAACGAAAAATGGCGGAGGTTCTTTGCGAAGACTGTGAAAAATCTTTTTCCGGAAATAAAAATAATTGGTGTCGTTAGAATAAGAAGAATCTTATGTGTGTAATCTTCAGAGAAAGGCCAGTTATGATGGAATGCCTCATAATCCATTAACATGCTGATCAAGAATACCGGCAGAGTTAATACAAAAGAAAGAGTAAAATCATTTTTCAGTTTTTGATAAAATGGATCAATCTCTTGGATACTCGATGGGTTAGTTGACTGAGGTTTTTGTGCTTTGGGTTCAATTTTTAATTTATAGCCGTATTCTTCAACCGCTGCGGCAATTGAATTGACATCCGCTTCGGTTTGTGATTGAAATGTAACTTGTTCATTAGCTAGGTTGACTGCTACGTTTTCAATTCCATCAATCTTGCTAATTATTTTCTCAACGCGAGTAACGCAGCTTGCGCAAGTCATTCCCTCAACTGGAAATGTATATGATTTCATTTTACTACTTCAAATCCGGCTTCTTTAATTGCCTCTTCAATTTGAGATTCAGTAGCTTTTGTTTCGTCAAACAAAATTTTGGCATTGCCAATAGTAACTTCGGCAGAATCTAGGCTTAGTTTTGATAGTTCTTTTTTAACCGCCATAACACAATGGTTGCAACTCATTCCATTTATTTTAATTGATTTTTCAATCATAATATTACCTTTCAATTTATTATTTGATGTCGAAAAGATAGAAATGATTCAGTGAGTTATTTTGATTCTTTTTTGTTTGTCTTTAGAGTAAAAAGATTTTGGCTTTCGTTATCAACATATTTGTTAAGAATATCATCACCTAAAGAATTCAAATCGACATTTTCTTTAATCTTAGAACCCGATTGGGAAGCCACAGTGTTGGGATTAGAATCGGATAAATTATTAACTACCTCAATTCTTCTAGGTCTGAAATTCTCTTTTGGTGGTTCAGGTCTACGCTGTGGAGGTTCGGGTTGTCTTGTCTTAGGTCTAGGTCGTTCTTGTTTTGGCTTTATTGGGGGCTGAAGCGGTATAATCTCTTTTGTAATTCTTGTTATTCTTCTGATGCTTTTACCAACAAAACTAGGCTCCATATGTTGTTCGGTTTGTTTTGTATAAACCTCTTCCGGATTCCTCTTTTGTCTAATTTTAAATGCAACATAAGAGATAATTAACGTTGCAGCCGCTAACGAGGCCACTATTGTCAAAACAAGTTGTATGATTGGTATAAGTTCCATAGTTAAAAATAGCGAATAGAATTAACTGCACCAAATTATTGGTTTAATACAGAAGAAGGGCGCTTGGCCCTTCAAAATTATGCGGTGAGCGAAATGAATTCGGAATCTGACCTATCCGAATAATAATTTAACAGATTCATATCTGGCAATTTTTGCTGAGATTTTTCCGCAGCCATGTGCGAACTATAGTCCGAAACTCTATATTGATTTTTCTCATTCATTATTGCTATACGATCTTCTCTAGTAACTCTAGGTCGATTTTGGCTAACTCTTCTTCCCTGCGAATTCTCAAAACTACGTTGTCTATCCAATTGTGTTCTATCTATATTTAAAACAATTTGTTTTTTCTGATTTGGTGATGGTTCTGAATATACCGGTCTACTTGCTTTTTCTGCAGGAACCATAACCGGTACCGGTGTATGATAATTTTGAGAAACGACGGGCCTAATAACCATGGTATGTTTGACTGCATTTGTTGTAACCGGTTTTGCGCGGGTGCTTCTAGCTCTAAATGAGATATATGAGACGAGTATTACAAAAACTAGCATAGCTGAGAAAATTAGTAAACTCGTATAGATGATCGGTACTAATGTCATTTTATTTCCTTTCCCTTTACGCTTTTAACTAAACAATTCATGTACCAACCGATAAGGTGGCTTTTTAGTTTGAAAACTCAACTTGACTGCTGCTTTGAGAGTTTGATATGTTCCAGAATGAAACAGCAGTCTATTAATGATAATCAATCTATTTATAGTGGAGGTGTTAATTTGTTTGTTTTTACAAGACTTTTTGATAACTTTTGAACCGCTTTTGCTTGTAACTTCGCTAAAAATTTGAGGTTAGGGATGACCAAGGCTGATATTATTGATAGAATAGCCAACGGTACCGGTCTTACTAAGATTGATACTGAAGCAGTTGTAGATGGTTTTTTTAAAACTATCATAGATTCACTCGCTGCCGGAAACGGAATTGAAATACGCGGGTTTGGAAGTTTTCGTGTTAAAAAGAAAAACCCAAGAAATGCTCGTAATCCGCGTACGGGTGAAAAAGTATTTGTTGGAGAACATTTTGTACCGGCTTTTAAATTTTCCAAAGATTTTAAAGCAGCTGTTGATCTTGGAATGAAAACACAAAAGGAAGTTGAGTAAGAATGAGCAATAATATTTATTGTACTTCATGTGGAGAAGGGATTTCAAGTGACTTTGCTTATTGCCCGAGTTGCGGTTCTAAGAATGAAAAATTTATTTCTTCAAAAAATAGCTCTTCTACAAATACTAAAACTGCTAAACAGGATGTATTGAAGAAAAATAAGCAACATAGAAAGCAAGAAGTTTCAGACGGACACAAAACAATTTCAACAGTAAAGTTGATATACATTATATTGGCTTTATTAGTAGTTGCTACTGTAATACTTTTTTCATCGGGGATTTTCGATTCACCCGCAACGGTACAATCATCAACAGCTAACACAACTACGGATCCTAACAATCCTCATGCTGGTGTTGATTTAAGTAAACTAGAGCAAATTACTGAGTTACAGAAGACTGTAGACGCAAACCCAAGCAATTTGGATGCGCTGTTAAATCTTGCTCACTTGTTGAATGATTCGGGCTTTAAGGAAAAAGCAATTGAACGATATGAACAATATTTAAAACAAAACTCAAAAGTAGCCGATGTGTGGGTTGATATGGGTGTTTGTTATTTCGAATTAGGAAAGAATTCAGAAGCTATTTCTAAAATGGAAAAGGCTCTTACAATAGAACCGAAGCATCAAATTGCACATTTAAATCTTGGAATAGTAAATTTATCGTCCGGCAACAAAGAAAAGGCTCTAAGCTGGTGGAAGAAAGCGGTTGAAATAGATCCGGTTTCCGAAATTGGTAAGAGAGCGCAAGAATTAATTAATCAACATTAAACGGAGGTTCCGTAATGCCTTGCGGAAGAAAAAGAAAACGCCATAAAATGGCAACTCACAAGCGCAAGAAACGCTTGAGGAAAAATCGTCATAAAAAGAAATTGAGATAGTTTTTCAATTTCAATAATACTTTTAAGAAGCCACCTTAGCTCAGCTGGTAGAGCAACTCATTCGTAATGAGTAGGTCGCCGGTTCGAATCCGGCAGGTGGCTCAGAAAGTATTAAAAACTTTACCTTTTGAGCACATCTTAGTAACCAATCACCTAAGAAACTACAGATAATTGATTTCATTGTAGTCATAATTGTAGTCACATTCCGACAACAAGTCTAATTCTTTTGAAGGGCTCCAATCCCAAAGGAGCGAACCATGTTTCTATCTAAAAGAAGCAATGGGATTTATTATATCCACTATTTTCAAGAAAATGGAAAAAGAACTTGTCTCTCTACAAAGTCAAAAACAAAAAGCGAAGCATTGAAATTTCTTTCAGATTTTCAAGGCGAGTTAAGTAAAAAGAAATTAGCTGGCGTTATTTTCAAAACCATTACACAGTTTAGGCTTGAGTATATCAGATACTCCGAATCTATTCATAGACCAAAAACAACCTTGCGCGTTAAGGGCATATTAAAAGAGTTTGCTAATTTTTGTGGTGATATTGGGCTAACTCAAATCACTAAAGCACAAATAGAAAGTTACCTACAAGCGAAGGTGAAGGTTTCTCACTACTCAGCACAACAGCATTTGGCGTATCTCAGAAGCTCGTTTAATAAGGCCATTAAAGATGGTTACTTATTGTCCAACCCATTTCAATTGGTCAGAAATTATAAGTTGCCGGAAAAACAACCAGTATTCATTGACAAAATCTCTTTTCAAATTCTGCTGGAGATTATTGATAATCCGGATATAAAGGATATTGTCATTTTTGCCGCTAATACTGGATTAAGGCAAATGGAATTATTAATGCTAACGTGGAGCCAGATTAATTTGATTGATAAATTCCTTATCCTTGACAATATAGCGCATACTACAAAAAGCAAAAAAGTGAGAGTTGTTCCGTTAAACTTGGCTGCAATGCAGATATTGATAAGTCGTAAAAGAAATAGCAACAGTGAATTTATTTTTACAAACCATGCAAAGAAAATCAACGCGGATTTTCTAACTAAGAAGTTCAAGAATTATATTATAAAAGCTGGACTAAACCCACAGCTAAAATTCCATTCTTTACGGCATTCATTTGCAAGTTGGTTGGTTCAAAATGGTGTTCCACTATATGATGTTTCAAAATTACTTGGTCATGCCGATATGAAAACAACTCAGATTTACTCTCACTTAAGGGCAGAGGATTTAAGGAGCGCAATTAATGTTTTGAACAATTAGAAATGAGTTTACTTTATAATTTATTCTATTTAGTTTGTATTAAATATTAACGCAGCTATTGCGTTGTTCTTATCAGAAAACTGGTAATTTTCAAACAATCAAGAACAAAGCAAGAAGGTTGCGTCCAGATAATGGACGCGCTTTCTTATGTCTTTGATTGTGGGCATACCAGTGCCTCTGATAAGGATGTAACGAAAGTTGCGTCCTTTTTTTATTAAGGGGTGTTGTATGTACGTATCAGAGAGAATTAACGGAACAATTTATTTTGTTTTGGGATGTGTGGTTCTCTATTTCGGAATTAAATGGGGCGACAAATTAATAGTTACTGAAAGCGAATCCCAAGAAATAAGGGCCGAAAACTTCATTAAAAATCATCCCAATATAACATTTGTAGACTTTTATAATCATCAGTACACAAGTTATGATTTCTCAAATTGCAAATATTTTGCTGAGCTTTATGTAGAATCTAAAGTACGAAATGTATTTTACGAGGATGGCGTCCCTTATATTATTTTCGTCTGTCAAAACGAGGATCTTGGTCAACCATACGGCGATTTCCGAATAGAGGTGAGCAATCAAAATGCAAAACAATTAAAGACTGATGGTTACACGACTTATGGCTTTGTATTTAACTTCGTTAAAGCAAGCGCAGACAAAAGTAGACTTGGAACTATCGTTTATGGTAAACTAATAGATTATTATAAACTATGAGGATGTATGGAAAAGATATATGATGATGCTTTAGAAGAATCTGAAAGGTATGCCTCTTTAGCGAAATCAACTTACGATAGGTTAGCTACAAAGAATTTGAAAAATAGAGCTCTTTATAGGAGTTGGCGCAAGGAAATGAAGACTTACGGAAAAGACGTAGAAATTGTATTAGATGCTTTGTGGATAGAAATGGGGTTAGGTTTACCAGAAAAACTATTTTGGTTCCCTCTTAAAACAAAAGACGGCAAAAGCCTTGCGTTATATTTAGAGAACTGGCGGTACTACCTTGTGATATTAATAAAAGTAATTCACGCCTTATTCGCAATAGTTTTAGTCGTCGCGATTTTACCATTGCCTTTTGGATTTTACGATGCTTTGCGTTGGTTCGTTTTTGTCGTTGGTTTATTGTCATTAATCTTCTATTATCTTGCGCATCATTCCGATAGAGGCGTTTTACTGATGGCATTTCTCTTATTGGTAGTCGTCTTTAATCCAATAGAAAAAATGTATATGGAAGCGCAAACTTGGAAATTTATAGATTTAGTTGGCGGGTGCTTATTTGCTTATTCAGCATACAATATCGAGAAGGTATCTTTATGAATTGGCAGATATCAGACAGTTTCAAAAAAGTGGTGTTTAGTCGTTTTAATGTTGGCGGGAGCTTCCACGACTTAAAATTAGAATTTCCAAACAATGGTAAAAATCTTTTTGGTATAACTGAATAGAAGATTACCGAAGGAATTGCAAATGAAACAGAGCTTGATAGACAAATTGAGAACACCGGAAGGGAAGAAGAAAGCAATACAGATTATTCAATATCTGAAACAACGACAAGCAAAAAACCGAAAGAAAAAAGAAGAAGAGCAATCAAAAGAAAAATTGAAAATAATTGATGTCCAGCATACAGAACAAAATGCGAATCCACCAATAAACGAAATACAACAACTCTTCCAAAAACTACCCGACAACGAAATAAACGAATTAATCTCATTAGGACAAGCCGAGCTTAGTGATATTAAGAAGAAAGGTACAGCAGACAAAGACCTATACACTACTTGGAAGAACTCAATACTTGACTACGCAAGCGATATGTTAGACGAGCAAGACCTTGATAAACTTTGGGTGGCAATGGGTGAGGAGTTACCAAATGGAATGACTTCAAATGAACTCGAGCGACTTAATTTCATAAAATATTTTACCATTTATAAAGGGTACGCACAAGCATCATATAATTCAGCCGTAAATGAAGGATTCAAAGATGTAGAGCTATATGAATCGTGGAAAACAAAAATGTTAGCCTATGGTGTGTCTTTAACCACTTACTTAGATTGTCTCTGGTTAGCTGTAGGAGATGAACAGTCGATACAAACTTCTCAAAAGATTACGAAACATGCGTCCGTGAACGCACTAAATGAACAATGGGCAGAGAGGCACAAGTATATAAACGATTTAGAACAACACCATCTAAAAATACATGACGAATTAAAGATTCATGCAACGGCGAAACAAAAGACATCAGTAATTACTTCTTCAAAAAGTAAATTCTTAATTTTCTTCAAATATCAGCTGGTTTCTATTTTATACTCTATTTTAATGTTCTTAACAATACTTGCTACTTTG
>JBHEKZ010000453.1:0-6935 GCA_041859025.1 Melioribacteraceae bacterium
AGAGATAAATCCAAAGTGGTTTTGTCGTTACTAGGTTCCCCATTTTGATTAGTGAAATTGCAGCTTGATTCACCTTTTACTGTTACCGGTCTATCTGCAAATACAAAATTGAACTCTGAATCTCCGGCATCGCGCGAACCATTTTTGTTTATATCAATCCCATAATACACTTCGGAAATTAATTTTTGATTCGCTTTGTCTACTATTATCATTCTAGAAGTTGCAACTGCTGCCTTGGGATCGGAAGCAGTAATGTTTATTGAGCAATTCATCTGGTCGGCATACAAATTCTGTGGCTGTCGTAAAAACATTGTCTCCGGCGATTTAGTTTTAGCCATTGTAAATCTACCATCAGCCGAAATATCAGCATAAGCGAAAGGGAAGAACTGATTAGTTTGATAATTGTATTCTCCAAATTGAAGCTGTTTTCCACTTCCTTCATACCAGTATTCAAATTTTGCATCGATATTTATGTCATATTCGGATTGCAGAATGGGACGCTCATCAGTAAAAAACCATCTGCCTCCTGAAGAGAGTCTTGTTGAAATCAGAATTGTACTTGAGTTTTGGCTAACTTCTGTAGTCTTAAAAATAACTTTGTTCCATCCTATTTTTAACTTAGCATCAATTTGGTTTTTAACCGAAAATCCATTTTCTCCAATACAGCTTTTCTCACCTCTTAGTAAAACAGTATCTTTCGCATAAATATACTCTGTATAAAAGCCACCTACAGCTAAAGGACTTTTATCCGTCATTACGTCCGTAGCGTGATAGACTTTTCCTATTACTTTATTAGGATCCTGTTCTGTAACAATGAATGATACATTGGTAACTTGTGCGCTTTTATTCGAAATTGATAGAGTTCCAATACAATTGTATTCGAAAGGTCCTTCTCCTACTGCGTCTAGGGAGTTATCGGGAGGGATAATTAGCGAATCTAACTTGAAAAATCCGTTGCTTGAAATTGTAGTGGATCCATAAGTAATGAATTTCCCGAAATTATCTTCGAGTCCATACCGCAAAATTTTATCGCCTCCTAATGTCCAGTTATCAAAATTTCCGCTTATGGATTTCAAATCACTTCTGGTGGGGTCGGAATTTAGTAAATCGCAGCTACTTATAAAGAATAGGCTGTTTAATAAAACAATTAACAGAATTGATTTTTGCACAGGTTCCCTCTAGTTAAGCTTATGTAAAATAGAGAAAATCTTTACAGTCGCAAATTGATTTTAGTCAATTGTGCCGAGAAACAAAGTTAGTGTCCAGCATCATTCTTCTGAACGATGGAATGAATTTGAGCAAAATTACTTTGCAGACGGCGCAATTCACTTTCTAGTTTGTAAATTTTATATGATTCAAGTGACTCTTTGCCGCCGAGAAGCCAATTTACATCGCAGCCCAGTCTTAAAAGCTTTGCCAAAATTCTTGTTCCCGGTTCTCGTTTGCCGCTTATATATTGTTGAAGTTGCTGAGGTGAGATTTGCATTGCCTCGGCTAATTTTTTTAACGTACCATATTTTTTCCTAGCGAAAAGTCTCATCCGCTCGCCAATTCCCATTTGTAACTTATCATCTGTAAACAAGTCTAAATTATCGGCTGGTTCAACGTCAAAGAGGTTTAACTCAAACTGATAATCATCAATTATTTTTCTAATCTGTTTGTACAGATCATCATCAAACTGTGGACTTTCATGGATTAGGTAGGAGAGTGTTTGAACTTTCATATCAAGCTTTTCTGCTATCATAGAATGCTTGATGCCGAGAGTATGAATCAAGTATTTTAATTCTTCCTGCTTTGTCATAAGCACCTTTTGTGTTGATGCAGTTCCCGGATACAAAATAGTAAAAATTGAGAAAACTTTTTTACCCAAGAAAATTATTCAATATCTTTACAATATATGAGTTTACTTTCGATCTCAAAGGATTATAAATACATACTTCGCATTGCGCTTCCAGCTATTGCCGGTTTGTCAACTCAAATGATTGTATCTCTGGTAGATACGGCGCTTGTTGGCAGATTGCCCGAAACTGAATTTGTTCTTGCTGCAATGGGTATTGGCGTTTTAGCAACCTGGGCTGTTGTAAGTTTATTTTCTTCTTTAGCTACGGGCACGCATGTTTTAATTGCCCGCCGTTTTGGAGAAAAGAATTATGAAGATTGCGGAAAAGTATTAAATACATCTATCATTTTAACGTTTCTAGTCGGACTTGTTGTAAGTCTTTTTGTGGTAGCATTCTCACACCGGATTGCATCATTCTTTGCTGTTGATGATAAAGTAGCATTCTATGCGGGTGAGTTTTTACACTACCGTTTTATGGGAATTCCTTTCTTCCTTATCACAGTTTCTTACCGTGGATTTTTCTTTGGAATTGGCAAAACCAAAATCTTCATGATTTCCGGATTGCTTGTAAACTTTCTTAACATAATTTTTAATATAATCTTGATATACGGCGGCTTCGGAATTAAAGGAATGGGATTAGCCGGTTCAGGACTTGGTTCAACGTTAGCTACAATTTGTGATGCAACCTTTTATTTCGGAGTTTCCTTACTTCCTTCATACAGAAATAAATTCCATTATTTCAGAAATCTTAAATTTGTTAAAAACATTGCTGCTTCTATCATAAAAATTTCTTTGCCGGTTTCTCTTCAAAACATTTTTATACTTGTAGGTTTTCTCAGTTTCATTTCAATTACAGGATTAATAGGAACTGTTGAACAAGCTGCAAGCAATGTTGTCTTCTCTTCACTTTTAATTTCTTTATTGCCTTGTTTTGGATTTGGAATTGCAGTCCAAACCCTCGTCGGCAACTCGATAGGAAGCGGGGATATGGAGAGGGCTAAACACTTGGGCCTTGAAACCAGCAAATTGGCAACTATCTATACTGTAATTGTCGGGTTGTTTTTTACTATTGCGCCAAGGTTAGTCTTGGCAATTACAACTAATGATGCTCACGTTATAGAAACTGCTGTTCCGGGTTTAAGAATTGCTGGGGTTGGGCAGATTCTTTACGGAATCGGCGTAGTGCTGGCAAACGGGCTTCAAGCTTCCGGGGCAACATTTTTTGTAATGATGGCTGAGGTAGTTGTTAATTGGTTCATTTTTGTACCGATAGCTTACTTTTTTGGTGTTTATCTTAAATTTGGTTTGGTTGGAGCGTGGGCTGCCTTACCTTTCTATGTAGTAATTTTTGCTTCTGCCATCTTTATTAAGTTTCGTTTTGGCGACTGGAACAAGTACAAAAAGGTGTAAGATATTTAGCTTGACAATGATACCGTAGAAAAATATATTTTGACCAGAAAATGATGAAAAATAGAATTCTTATAGCGTTTCTCCTCCTTACATCGGTAATAACATTTGCCGGTGCAGATATTTTAAAACTTTCCGCACGCAGCCAAAATGGAAATGTTGTTGTTGTCTGGCAAGCCTCAAATGAAACAAATCTTAAAAATTACGTAGTAGAAAGAAAAACAGTCAACGGAAGTTTTGTTGATGTCGGAAATGTTGACCCTCGTTCCGATAAGAACTATGAATTTGTAGATCAATCTGCATTTAAGAGTTCCGAAGTTCTCTACGTTTACCGTTTGCGCATTGTTGATGCTGACGGTTCTGTAAGCCATTCCTGGGAAGTTGCGGTTCCGCATAATGTTTCCAGCGTTAAGAGAACTTGGGGAAGCATTAAAGCTTTATTCCGTTAATTGTCGGTCTCATCTTTTTATCCATCTAAATGATTAAATCAAATCAACAAATTATTCTTGCGTCCAAATCTCCGCGCAGAAGAAAACTGTTAAAACAAATCGGGCTGAAGTTCAAATCGTTTTCGGTTGATCTTCACGAAGAAATTCTCGACGGCGAACATCCTATTCAAACTGTAAAAAGACTTTCGCTGCATAAGATGGAAGAAGCGGCAAAAAAAGTGAAGGATGGAATTTTAATTACCGCCGATACAATTGTTGTTCTTGATAAAGAGATAATCGGCAAGCCTAAGAATGAGAAAGATGCTTTTAAAATTTTATCCAAACTTAGCGGCAGAACCCACGATGTTTATACCGGCTTCGCAATTCTAAACATGAGAACCAAGCAGAAGATTGTTTCTTATGCTAAGACGAAAGTTACTTTCCGGAAACTAACTAAGACCGAAATACTTGATTACATTAAAACCGGCAGTCCAATGGATAAAGCCGGCGCTTACGGAATACAAGATGACTTTGGAGCTGTGTTTGTAAAGAGAATTAACGGCTGTTATTACAATGTCGTCGGGTTACCTATTCAAAAGCTATACATA
Organism: Melioribacteraceae bacterium; assembly: GCA_041859025.1. GTDB lineage: Bacteria > Bacteroidota > Ignavibacteria > Ignavibacteriales > Melioribacteraceae > Stygiobacter. The sequence continues at coordinate 4,284 of JBHEKZ010000453.1, forward strand.
GCACTTCAAAAAATTAGTTGAGCCGGAAAATATTTTCAGCATCCTTTTAGTTTTATCCGAATCTAATTAACTTACTTAAAAGATTTCCGCAGTGATTTTCGAAAATGAATTTTATTGACAAATAAAAGAGGTTGAAATGCCGAAGTACAAAAAAATAGTTGTACCTGCAGTTGGTGAAAAAATTACAATAAAAGATGGAAAGATTTCTGTGCCGGAAAATCCGATCATTCCATTTATAGAAGGGGATGGAACCGGCGCCGATATTTGGTTTGCATCTAAAATGGTTTTTGATGCGGCAGTAGAAAAAGCTTACGGCGGAAAAAAGAAAATCAGCTGGATGGAAATTTATGCCGGCGAAAAAGCTGTAAAGACTTACGGCAAGAACCAATGGCTTCCGGCAGAAACTCTTACCGCTATTAAAGAATATATTGTTGCAATTAAAGGACCTCTTACAACTCCGGTTGGCGGCGGTATCAGAAGTCTTAACGTTGCGCTTCGTCAAGAACTGGATTTGTTTACATGCGTTCGTCCGGTTAAATATTATACCGGCGTTCCTAGTCCTATGAAGAGACCGCAAGATTTGGATATTACAATCTTCCGCGAAAACACCGAAGATGTTTACGCCGGTATTGAATTTAAAAGCGAATCGAAAGAGGCTACCGATCTTATAAAATATATCAACAAAAAATTTGATAAGAACATACGCAAGGAATCGGGTATTGGTATTAAGCCGATAAGCAAATTCGGCTCTCAGCGTTTGGTAAAGAAAGCTTTGGAGTATGCAATTGAGAACAACCGTAAAAGTGTAACTCTTGTTCACAAAGGCAACATCATGAAGTTTACCGAAGGCTCATTCAAAGAATGGGGATACGAAATTGCTGTTAAAGAATTCCGCGATCAAATTGTTACCGAAGATGAATTATGGAAAAAGTTTAACGGTAAAATGCCCGAAGGCAAAATTCTTGTTAACGATAGAATTGCAGACAGCATGTTCCAGCAGTTATTGTTAAGACCAAATGAGTATGATGTACTCGCAACTCCAAACTTAAACGGCGATTACATTTCCGACGCAGCCGCAGCTCAAGTTGGCGGTTTGGGAATAGCCCCGGGCGGAAATTTGAGCTACCATTACGCTGTGTTCGAAGCTACTCACGGCACGGCTCCTAAGTATGCCGGTCTTGATAAAATAAATCCCGGCTCGGTAATTCTTAGCGGCGTTATGATGCTTGAATATCTCGGCTGGAAGAAGGCTGCAAACTTAATTGAAAAAGCTATGCAGAAGACAATTAAATCGAAAACAGTTACTTACGATTTTGCAAGATTAATGAAAGGCGCAAAAGAAGTCGGCTGTTCAGATTTTGCGCGTCAGATTGTTAAGAATATGTAATCACTTTTAATGATAGCAGCAAGCAATAAGCTTCAAACTGCAGTATTGAGTATCTAGTAATGAGTATTGAGATAAAATCCCGCTGTGTGCGGGATTTTTTTTTGCGCCTAATCTCTTTAATACATATTGTTTTTCCCTGCTCGCTAAAGTGGAATGGAAAACGGAAGTCTGTTTAATGAAATTTACATTAGGTATTAGAGGAATTACATTGCGTAATAGAGAAGTGACAATCTGTTTTAGAGAATTTACACTGTGTTTTGGAAGAGTGACATTGCGTATTTAAAGACTTACATAGCGTAATAGAAGAGTTACATCGGGTAAAAGAGCAGTTACACTGCGCCGAATCACATTTACATTCGGTAATAAAAGAGTTGCATCGTGTATAAATGATCTGAAAATGAGTAAAAGCGCTGTTTTTGATGAATATTCGCAGATTTCTGCCGGAAATTGAGTTTATTAAGGTAAGAACCCTTCATTGGGCTGGAGCTATACAAACCTTTGGGGAAATTTAATTCTTGTTTTATTCTGAATTTTTTAATTGAAACTGCGATAATAAAGCCGACAATTGATTTCTGATCAATTCATTTAAGGCCGAGGGTACATAGGGTGCAATGTAATTTTGGTTTAACCACAATAGAGACTGCAATTTTCAAATAATATAAAGTGGGAAGAGAAGGATGGATTATTCTATTGAAGTTGTCAGGGGGCAACATTTTATTCGGGTTACAGCGAAAGGAGATTTGACGCGGGAAAACGCGCTTAAAATGAATGAGGAAGCGCATCAAGTTGGAAAAGATAATGGAATTAACCAATACCTTGTTGATGTTAGGGAAGCCAGAAATGTTGAATCGGTTACCAATAATTATAAGATAGCCTATAAGGACATGCAAAAGGAGATGTTTGACAGAAATGCAAAAGTTGCCTTTCTAACTCATCAGGATGATCATTCGCACGATTTTGTAGAGATGGTATTTAGAAACGCCGGCTTCAATGTCAGATTGTTTAGAGAAAAGGAAAAAGCGCTAGCTTTTCTTTCAGAATGAATTAATTGAGTTAGTGGTTAGATGATATTTGTGCAGTGGATATAAGTTTTGCGAATAAGTCTAGTATTGAAAAAGCGCAGCAAAATGAGGGGCTTTTTTATGGCGAAATTTATCTATTGAAGTTTCGCCTAATTTTTTGTTGCTTACAGTTAGCAAAAACAAAAATTGTATGGGTGTATCATGTTTCAATTGTGGGGTATACTATGAAAAAACTTGTCTTAA
>JBHEKZ010000103.1:0-5300 GCA_041859025.1 Melioribacteraceae bacterium
CTTTAATACCAATGTTGAATAGAAAAACAATTATGGAAACCGTTTCGCCAATTGAACTTGTTGACAATGATGGAATTGTTATAACTTCCTTAAGACCATTAAGAGATAGAAGGGGAATTATGGTTAGGCTTTTTAATCCGGCAAAGAAAATATCTTCTGCTGAAATTAAAATTAATAAGATGATTGTTAGAAAAATGTTTTACAGCAACGGGGATGAGGCGCAATTTGGTCAAGTAGGTTCTAAAATTATAATGAAGCCTTTTGAAGTAAAAACTATAAAAATGATTTATTGAAAATGCTTATAACAAAATTGAGTTTGCTATGCGAAAAAGTACACTAATCTGTATACTGCTTCTATCTACTTTAATATCGATCTCCGCGCAAGAATATCTGCAAAAATATTATCCCGAAACTGATCCGCTTGTTCTGAAGCAACTGGAAAAATGGCAAGACATTAAGTTTGGATTGCTGATGCATTGGGGGCCTTACTCTCAGCGAGGGATAGTGGAATCATGGTCAATTTGTTCTGAAGATGAAGGTTGGTGCGAGCGGAAAACAGAAAACTATGTTGAGTATAAAAAGAATTACGAGGACCTGAAAAAAACTTTTAATCCGGAAAAGTTTGATCCGGATAAGTGGGCAACTGCAGCAAAAGATGCCGGTATGAAGTATGTCATCTTCACAACCAAACACCATGATGGATTCTGCATGTTTGATACAAAACAAACAGATTACAAAATCACTGATAAAGAAACACCGTTCAGCGCAAATCCAAAAGCCAACGTAACCAAGGAGATATTTGATTCATTCCGCAAAAATGGATTTATGACGGGCGCATATTTTTCGAAACCGGATTGGCATAGCGAAAATTATTGGTGGCCCTATTTCGCGACACCGGATAGAAACGTGAATTATCAAATAAAAAAATATCCGGATCGCTGGAAAAAATTTGTTGAGTTTACTCATAATCAAATTATGGAATTGATGACTGGCTATGGCCGCGTTGATATTCTTTGGCTGGACGGAGGCTGGGTTCGTATTAAAACAGATGAAGAAGTAAAAGAGCAAATGCTTAGCGCAAGTTTTGCAATGAGGCCACAAAGCCAAGATATAAATATGCCGGAGCTGGTTCGTAAAGCCCGCGAAAAGCAGCCGGGTTTGATTGTGGTTGACAGAGCAGTTGAAGGACCATATCAAAATTATCTAACACCGGAAAATCAAGTGCCGGGGAAACTTCTTCCATATCCGTGGGAATCTTGCATAATAATGGGAGGCGGGTGGAGCTATGCATTCAATGCGAAATACAAAACGCCACACGAAGTTATACACATGCTTGTTGATATTGTAGCTAAAGGGGGAAACTTGCTTTTGAATATCGCTCCATCGGCTGAAGGAGTTTGGGATGAAGGCGCTTATGAAACTCTGAAAGGCGTAGGTAATTGGATGAAAATAAATTCCGAAGCAATTTATAATAGCCGTCCAATTCTGCCTTATCAAGATGGGAAAATTTCTTACACGCAGAACAGAAATGATAAAACTGTTTATGCTATATATTTAGCTGACAAAACTGAAACTGACTTTCCTTCACAAATTAAACTGTCGGCTAATGTGATTACAGAGAAATCCGTGGTTTCACTTCTCGGGACAAAGATAAAATTGTCACTTAAGAAAGTTGATGATGGATTTATAGCAGAAGCACCAAAATCGATTCAGAATAATTTGCCCTGTGAAAGTGCGTGGGTATTAAAGATAACTGAGAAATAAAAGTATGCGGATAAAACATTATTTAGCAATTGTCACATTGATTGTGTTTGTTATGAAAACTACTGCACAGCAAAGCGTTTCGTTAATACCTTTTCCGGAAAAAGTAGTTGTTTCGGAAGGAGAATTTGTTTTCGCTCCAAACACTAAAATTATAGCCGAACCAAAACTGTCGCATCTTATCGTTTATTTTAATCAACAAATAACATCTCTCGTTAAAGCGTCGTATAATTCCAGCAATACCAACCCTTTGGGCAAAGTTGAACTTCGTTTGAAAAAGAATGCAGCTAAAGATTTACCGGAGTCATACAATCTGTTGGTTGATAAAAATAAAATAGTAATTGAAGCAACGGAAGAAGTTGGGCTGTTTAGAGGTGTACAAACTTTACTGCAATTAATCAGTAACTCATTGGCTGATAATTCTGATGAACCGCCTGCAATTCCTTGTTTGGAAATTCATGACGCTGCCCGATTTTCATGGAGAGGCTTAAATCTTGACTGCGGTCGTCATTTTATGACAAAAGATTTTATCAAACGGTACATTGATATTCTTGCGCGATACAAATTCAATATCCTCCATTGGCATTTAACAGAAGACCAAGGCTGGCGAATTGAAATTAAAAAATATCCAAAACTAACCAGCGTTGGCGCATGGCGCAAAGAGGCCGATGGAACAATCTATGGTGGGTACTATACACAAGAGGACATTCGAGAAATTGTTGAATACGCACAAAGCCGTTACATAACAATCGTTCCGGAAATAGAAATGCCCGGACACAGTTTAGCTTCATTAGCATCATATCCGGAAAATTCCTGCACTGGAGGACCTTTTGAAGTTGGAACTGTTTGGGGAGTGATGAAAGATGTTTACTGTGCCGGAAACGATTCAACATTTACTTTCTTGCAGAACATACTTGATGAAGTGACAAGTTTATTCCCGGGCGAGTACATTCACATTGGGGGTGATGAAGTGCCGAAGGATAGATGGAAAGTTTGTGAAAAATGCCAAACTCGAATTAAGATAGAAGGCTTAAAAGATGAGAAGGAATTGCAGACTTATTTCATTAAAAGGATTTCAGCTTACCTCGCCTTGAAAGGGAAAAAGATTATCGGCTGGGATGAAATTTTAGAAGGAGGTTTGGCTGCTGGCGCTACAGTTCAATCCTGGCAAAGTTTTCAAGGAGCAGTTGAGGCTGCAAAACAAAATCATTTTGCTGTTTCTTCGCCCGCTCAATTTACATACTTAAATCGCGACGCGGATGATCTTGATATAAAAGCATGTTATTCTTTCGATCCGATTCCGGAAAACATAACAGAGGCTGAATCAAAATACATTTTGGGCAGCGAAGCTAATCTTTGGACTGAAAACGCGCCGCAGGAAACAGTTGACAGCAAACTCTTCCCGAGAATTCTGGCGCTTGCCGAAGTATTCTGGACTAAGAAAGAAAGGAAAAATTATGAGGATTTTTATTCACGGCTTCAGAAGCATTATAAAGTTTTAAGCCTTTCCAATATTGATTATGGAAGAGAATCCAAAGCGATTCTTTACTCAACAAAATTTGATAACGAAAAAAAAGAATTTAGCATCTCTCTTAAACCCGGTCAGAACGATTTGAAAATATTCTACACAACTGATGGATCAAACCCGGATAAAAATTCTCAACAATACAGCACACCAATTTCTATTAAGGCATCATCAACATTAAAAGCGGTTGCTTCAAAGTATGATCATTTGATCGGCAATCCGATTGAACTCTCATTTTCTCTTCACAAAGCGTTGAATAAGTCGATTAGTATTGCAAATAAGTTCAGCGAGCAATATCCGGAAAAAGGGAATGAAACGATTTTAGATGGAGTCCGCGGAACAAAAAATTTCCGCGATGGAAATTGGCAAGGCTACGAAGCGGTAGATTTTGATGCTGTTGTCGATCTTGGTGAGATGAAGAATATTTCCAAAGTATCACTTGGCTGCCTGCAAGAATCTAATTCTTGGATTTTTATGCCTACACAGTTGGAGCATTTTATTTCAAAGGATGGAAAAAGTTTTTTAAAAGTAGCGACTGTAATCAACGATGTTCCTCAAAAAACGCCGGAGCTTATAGTTAAAGATTTTACCGCATCTTTTGAAGATCAATCAGTTAGATATGTAAGAGTAGTTGCAAAAAATGTTGGAAGATGTCCGGCCTGGCATTCCGGAGCCGGAGGTAAATGCTGGCTTTTTGTAGATGAACTTATTGTAGAATAAATAATCATTACTGATCGAGGAGAGAATGAAAAAATTATTGCTGCTGGTTCTGCTTTGTTTTACTTCTTTATATGCGCAAGATTTTACTCGTGAAACCCAAAAACAGCATGACGCCCGCATGGAATGGTGGCGTGAAGCGAGATTCGGAATGTTTATTCATTGGGGTTTGTATGCAATACCGGCCGGTGAATGGAATGACAAAACAGATTACGGCGAGTGGATACGCTCATCAGCTCAAATTCCGCTTGAGACATACGATAAGTTTGTGCAGCAGTTTAATCCCGTAAAGTTTGATGCCGAAGCCTGGGTTAAGATGGCAAAGTATGCCGGAATGAAATACATTGTTATTACTTCCAAGCATCACGATGGATTTGCTTTGTTTGATTCAAAGGTTTCCGAGTTCGATGTTATGGCAACTCCATTCAAAAGAGATATTCTGAAAGAACTTGCCGATGCTTGCAGAAAGCATGGAATTAAAATGTGCTGGTATCATTCCATTATGGATTGGCATCATCCTGATTATCTTCCCCGCAGAGAGTGGGAAAAAAATCGCTCTGCCGAAGGCGCGGACTTTGATCGTTACGTACAGTATATGAAAGCGCAGCTTAAAGAACTTCTTACAAATTATGGAGATATTTCTGTTCTATGGTTCGACGGCGAATGGGAGAACACTTGGAATGATAAACGCGGATTTGATCTATATAACTATGTAAGAAGTTTGCAGCCTAACATTATTATAAATAACCGCGTTGGCGCATCAAGAAATGATATGCAAGGCTTTAGTAAAGATGGTGGTTTTGCCGGAGACTTTGGAACACCGGAACAGCAGATTCCAGCGACCGGTTTACCGGGAGTCGATTGGGAAACTTGCATGACGATGAATGATCATTGGGGTTACAATAAGAATAACCACAACTGGAAATCGACAAAACAAATTCTACAAATGCTTGCAGACATTGCTTCAAAAGGTGGGAACTATTTGCTGAATGTTGGACCAACTTCAGAAGGACTATTTCCCCAGCCAAGTATTGATAGATTGAAAGAAATTGGTGATTGGATGCAAGTTAACGGAGAAGCAATTTATGGAACACAAGCAAGTCCGTTTAAAAATCTTTCTTGGGGAAGATGCACGCAAAAAGAAATTAAAGGCGGCACTAGGCTTTATCTTCACGTTTTCGAATGGCCGATAGATGGAAAATTAATTGTTCCCGGAATTTTCAACAAAGTTAAGAAAGCAAGTTTGCTAAGCGATGTAAAGAGTAAATTGCTAACAACTAAAAGAAATGAAGATGCA
>JBHEKZ010000166.1:0-3129 GCA_041859025.1 Melioribacteraceae bacterium
CGATCCGAATATTGGTGGAAGATACTCCGCCCTTTCTCTTTTTGGAATTGTTCCGGCTGCATTAATGGGAATTGATGTTGCACAAGTTTTAAGAATTGCAGAAGCATTTGCTTATTCAAGTAAAGATAATTCCTCAGCGAAAAATCCTTCAGCACAGATTGGTATTGTAATGGGCTTACTCTCAAAACATGGAATAGATAAAGTTACTTTCCTAAATACTGAAAAGCTTTCTTACTTCGGTGCGTGGGTTGAGCAATTAATTGCTGAAAGTACCGGCAAAGTTGGTAAAGGAATTCTTCCGGTCGTCGGTGAAGAAATACTCGCACCCGAAAGTTATTCTACCGACCGTTTATTCGTTTATGTCCGCTTGAAAGATGATGATTCATTGCGAGAGAAAGTTAATGCATTGCAAAATGCCGGCCATCCTGTTGCAGAAATTGTACTGCATGATGTTTACGAACTGGGCGCAGAATTCTTCAGATGGGAATTTGCTACAATAGTTTCCAGCTGGTTAATAAATATTCAGCCGTTCGATCAGCCTAATGTTGAATCGGCAAAAATTGTTGCGCGCAAAATGGTTCAAGAATATAAAGAAAGCGGTAAACTGCCGGAGTTAAATTATTCCGTTGAAGAAAGTGGAATCAAAGTCTCAAGCGCAATTGATGCCTCCTCTTTAGCTGAACTCGTTACAAAGTTTTTAGATTCGATGAACTCGCAAGGCGCTTCTCTTCCTAAACCTTATGTTTCAATTCAAGCATATTTAACAATGAATAAAGAAAATGAAGGTTTGTTACAGACACTGCGCACTAAAATTCAAGAGAAGTATAAAGTTGCTACTACGGTTGGATTCGGTCCACGCTTTTTACATTCAACCGGACAACTTCATAAAGGAGATGCGGGCAACGGATTGTTCATTCAGTTCATTTACGATTCAGCCGAAGATATTGCTATTCCGGATGAAGCCGGTGATGATAAGTCTTCTATGACATTCAATGTGCTTATAAAATCTCAAGCACTCGGCGATAGACAAGCCTTATTAGATAATCAGCGCCGCTTAATTACAGTAGATTTAGGAAAAGATGTTGCTGCTTCACTAAAACATTTTTCCAGTTTGGTTTAAAACAAAAAAGGCGCGTTCAACGCGCCTTTTTTTTATTCATAAGGTAACTCTATCGCAAAGGTAGAACCAATTCCTTGTTTACTTTCTACCCATACTTTGCCGCCATGCTCTTCTATAATTCTCTTCACAATCCACAAACCTAAGCCGGAACTTTGTTCCAAACCGGTCGGCTTTGCACTTAATACAGCCCCTTTCTGGAATGAGCGTTTGAGGTCTTCGTCAGAAAGTCCAACGCCGGTATCTTTTACCTCAACTACAACAGTTTTCTTATTCAGCTCTTTGACATAGCTTCTAATTTCGACAACTGTTTCCGGCGGTGCGTATTTGATTGCATTATTAACAAGGTTATCTAATGCTTCTTCTATTTTTTCCGGATCCATATTTACTTCCGGAAGTTCACTGGCATTTCTGTTGTAGAACTTTAGCTTTTTCGCTTTGGCATAAGATGCATTTTGATTGTAAACATCATCCACCAAAGTTTTTAATGATGCTTTGCCGAATTTTAATTTAGGTTCAGGCATAGCTTTAGCAATTATCGTGCACATATCTTGGGAAAGCTTAACTATGTCTTCCGATGAAGCAACCAGCGAAACCATAATCTCTTGCTGTTCGTTGGCATTAAGCTCGTAGGAATTCAGAAGCTCAATGTAGCCTCGTATTGCGGAAGCCGGGTTTTTAATATCGTGAATAGCCATTGCAAATAATTCTTCTTTTTGAGTATGTAGAATTTCCAGTTTTGCTTTGGCTTCCGTAAGCTTTTCTTTCTGCTCAACGAGATGGACATTAGACTTTTCCAGCGTCTTAACATTGTAATCCAACTCTTGAATCTTACTCTTTAGATTTTCATTTTCTTCAATCTTCTGATTCAGTTCCTCTTTAACTCTCTTATAAGAATATTTTAGATCGGCCAATTCCTCTACCAGACGGTTTGGGGCTTTCTTTTCCTTTGGACTTCTCTTGATTTGTAAAACTACAACAACAACCAACAATAGCCCGCTTAACCCGGCTAACCCGTAAACATAAATGGGATCGGAAAATTTGTTTTCTTGAACAGTTTCGGCCGGCTGAATTTCAGCTTTTTTATCTTCAACAACAAAGGTGAGAAGAAGGGGCGCTGATTCTGTAAAATTTTCCGTGAAAGCAACTACTTTAAAAATGTGAGTCCCATTCTGCAGATTCTTTAGAGTATAGTAACTTTCAATTAATTTCGGCTCAAGCAAAGCTCCATCAAGATAAATTCTGTAGAAAACTTTGCTGTTGGAAACAAAACCGATATAGAGAGTTTCTTCATGTGTAATTGAAATGTTTTCCCATTCGGATTGAAGCAAAGTAGTAGCACCTTTCTGGATGCCGGTGAATTTTAGTGTGATGTCATTCGGATTCTGTGCAAGTATTATGGTTAGTTGTAAAATCCAAAGAATAATTATTGCGGTTAAGTTTCGTGATGTTGTCTTGTTCATAATTCCATTCGAGTATTTAGTATTTATATTATCGAAAAGGAATCAATTTTCTTAATCCGGACTTGACTATTAATTAATAAAAAAGGCTGATTTCTCAGCCTTTTTTTCATTCTAATCTCCATCCTCTTCTGCTTTGGCAAGGTTGTAACGCTTTCTTTCGTTCGGATCAAGATGCAGCTTACGAAGACGAATAGATTTTGGAGTTACTTCCACCATCTCATCATCTTGAATATACTCTAAAGCTTCTTCAAGTGAGAATTTTATTGCAGGTACAATTTTTACAGCTTTATCGCTGCCGCTAGCACGCATATTTGAAAGCTTTTTACCTCTTTGGACGTTAACTTCAATATCGATGTCTTTACTGTGCTCGCCAATAATTTGTCCTTTGTAAACGATATCACCCGGTTCGATAAAGAATTTACCGCGGTCTTGAAGTCCATCTATTGCGTATGCAGTTGAGGGACCTTGATCCATAGAAATTAACGCGCCGTTTTTCTTCTCTCCAATAGCTCCTTTGAAATATTCGTACTGGAAAAATCTATGATGCAT
>JBHEKZ010000275.1:0-3394 GCA_041859025.1 Melioribacteraceae bacterium
CAAACATCTAAAAATAATATGACGGTTTTCTTTAAAAACATAACTGATCAAAAGAAATCAGAAATGGCAATAAAGGAGAGTGAAGAAAAATTTCGGACATTAATAGAGTTTGCGCCGGACGCTTTCTTTCAAGGAGATAAACTCGGCAATTTTATAACCGTTAATGATAAGGCCATTGAACTGACTGGTTATTCAAGGGAAGAGCTTTTATCCATGAATATGGTCAATATATTTACTAAAGATGAGATGAGCGAAAAACCACTTCGATTTGACCTGCTGAAGCTTGGGATTACGATAATTAGACAAAGGAAAATTATTCGCAAATCGGGCGAACTAGTGAACGTAGAGATGCACTCGAATGCTATGCCAGATGGAACGTATCAATCTTTCATTCGAGATATTTCCGACAGAGTTTTTGCTGAGATGAGCTTAAGGGAAAGCGAAAGAAAGTATAAAGATTTATTTGATAAATCGGATGATGCCATTCTTATAATAAATAATTTCAAGTTTGTGGATTGCAATACAGCTGCATTAAAAATGCTTGGTTATAGTACTAAAGAAGATTTACTGAACACCCATCCGTCAGAAATATCGCCGGAGTTTCAACCGGATGAAAAACCTTCCTTAGAAAAAGCCAACGAGATGATGCTTTTGGCGCTTGAAAAGGGAAGTCATCGTTTTGAATGGGATCATAAAAAAGCAGATGGAACAATTTTTCCTGTCGAAGTATTATTAACCGCGATTAATTCCGATCCCCAAAATTCGGTGATTCATACAGTTTGGAGAGACATTACGGAGCGGAAAGAAGTATTAACGAAACTGGCGGAATCTGAGTCCAACTATAGAATGCTAATTGAAAACCAAACAGATCTGGTTGTTAAGGTAGATTTGAATGGAAATTTTCAGTTTGTAAGTCCCTCTTATTGTAGAACCTTTGACAAAACACAAAAAGAATTATTAGGAAAAGCTTTTATCCCATTAGTGCACGAAGAAGATAGAGAATCAACACTAAGGGCAATGGAGGGGCTATATTCACCGCCTTACACAATTAATGTGGAACAAAGAGCGATGACAAAGGATGGGTGGAGATGGTTTTCGTGGGTCGATACAGCAATTCTGGATAATGATGGAAAAGTTGAATCTATTATCGGAGTAGGCAGGGATATTACGGAGAGGAAATTTGCTGAACAAGAACTTCGTAGAAGTGAAGAAAAATTCAGAAGTTTAATTGCGAAGATGCCCGATGCAGTCTATAAAAGTACGCACGAAGGGAAATTTTTGGAAGTTAATCCGGCGATGGTTCAGATGCTTGGTTACAAAGACGAAAATGAATTGCTGGAGATTGACATAAAAAAAGATCTCTATTTTGATGTTACTGAAAGAGAAAGCGCTGCTTTAATAGAGAAATACGAAGAAATGGCTGTTTTCCGCTTAAGGAAGAAAGATGGTTCTGAGATATGGGTCGAAGATCATGGAAGACATGTTCTTGACCAAGAGGGAAATGTACTTTATCACGAAGGTATTATGAGAGATGTTACCGAACGCATTCACAATGAGCTCGAAATTCAAAAGTATTCCGAGAAGCTAAAAGAATCCAGTGCTGCTAAGGATAAGCTTATTTCAATAATCTCACACGACTTGAAAAATCCATTTCACTCAATTAATTCAGCAGTTAAGCTGTTGATAGAAGAATGGAGTAATATTTCGGATGAAGACAAACTTAAATTCTTACAGGCTGTTCTTAATACTTCTGAAAAATCATATAATCTTTTAGAGAATTTACTTCTCTGGTCGCGGCAGCAGATGGACAAAATTGAATTTTTACCTGAACAAATCTCATTATCTGAGATTGTTCTTGATACGATAGAAATTGTTAAAAATGCCGCTTCCTTAAAAAGTATCGCCATAATAAATAATATTGAAGATGAAGCTTATGTGATAGCTGATAGAATGATGATCTCCACTGTGGTAAGAAATTTGCTTACTAACGCAATTAAATTTACAGGCGAAAAAGGAATAATTGAAATTCATGCTCAAACTCAGAATGATAGAATTGAGCTGGCAATTAGTGATAACGGAATCGGAATTTCGGCAGAAGATATTGAAAAGTTATTCAGAATTGATCTGGCATATTCTACTAAAGGTACAAATAGCGAAGGTGGAACAGGATTGGGCTTAATAATCGCAAAGGATTTTGTAGAAAAAAATAATGGTTCTATTTGGGTTGAGAGCGAGATTAATAAAGGGACTAAATTTATAGTATCACTTGAGAGATCTCTTCCATAGAACAGTCAACTTCGGAACATAATTATTTCAGATACATGTTTACAACCTACAAAGCCCCTACAAGGGGCTTCGTAGGTTAATGGAACATTCTTTTCTCTACTTAGTACTAAGCTTGTTTTACAAACTGAACTTCAGCGCTTAGTTTAACTTCGTCACTAACAAGTACACCGCCAGTTTCAAGTGCAGCATTCCATGTTAAGCCCCAATCTTTGCGATTGATTTTTCCGTTGATTGAAAATCCGGCTTTTTCATTTCCCCAAGGATCTTTATTAATTCCGCCGAATTCAATATCTAAAGTTACACTCTTACTAACGCCTTTAATTGTTAGGTCTCCTGTTAACTGAAAATTTTCATCGTCAATCTTCTTTAGCGAGGTGCCGGCAAATGAAAGTTCTTTGTAGTTCTCAACGTCAAAAAAATCAGCGCTTTTTAAATGTGCATCACGATCGTCGCTATTAGTAAAGATTGAAGAAGCATTGATTGTTACATTAATTGAATCGGCAATAAAATTTGTTCCTTCAGAACTTAGTTCGCCAGTAAAGCTTCTGAATTCACCTTTTACATTGGTGATCATCATATGTTTTACTTTGAAAAGAATTTCGCTGTGTGCCGGGTCGATTATCCATTTTGTGTTTGCTGCCATTGTATGTTTTCCTATTTTTTATTTGTTTGATTTATTGTCTTAATAAAATTTTAGTGTAATATTTTCCAACCGGTTAGCCAGTTGGCATTGTTCTTTAGAGCAAGGTTTATCAAAATCAGCGCCATATTTTCAAGAGTTCGGCTCATCGAAAGATTCCCTGCAATCAGAGGATTAAAACCGGTGTCTCTGACTATTGCAGAAACTACAGAAAGAGCAACATCATCATTGCCGGCAATAAAAGCATCAATTGTTTTACCATCTAATACCGGTGAATCAAAAGTGGCCGATGAAACAGTATTGAATGCTTTCACAACTTTTGAATGCGGAAGAAGGAAAGCAAGTTCTTCTGCAGCGCTTGTTGCCGGGTTTGTTACAAGTCCGTCGTAAGTTTCGTTTAGCGGGTTTGCTATGCTAATTACAATTTTTCCTGTTACAACATCTTTAATTTTTGAAACAACTTCAGCC
>JBHEKZ010000001.1:0-6685 GCA_041859025.1 Melioribacteraceae bacterium
ATAATCAAGCAATGTTCTATAATGATGCTCGAAAACAAAAACATTACCGAGTTTGATTTGAATCCGCTTATTGTTGATACGGAAGGAAAATTCTTTGCCGTTGATGTTCGGGTAAAAGTATAGTTTTTTATTTGTTCAATCATTTTTATTTTTGAAGTGTAAAAATTTTATTGGAGACACCGGGTTGAAAAGATAATAACGGACTAAGATAATTTGCGGCTTGCATTTAACGGCATACTTTTTTTGTGCGCAGATAATCTTTATCCGTTCCTTTTTGGCACGTGGTTAATAACCGCGGCAAGCGGTTTTTCAATTTTAAACCGCTCACAATCATCTATATAGAAAAGGAAAAGATTATGAGCAGACCAATTCTAAAATTCAACAAAGTTTCTTTTGGTTACGAAAATTCTATAAGCAATATATTCAGCGACGCTTCTTTCCAGATAACAAATGGCTGGACGGGCTTAATCGGCGCAAACGGATCTGGCAAGACAACTCTTCTAAAGCTTGCAAGCGGCATAATAAAGTGCGGCAAGGGCTCTGTTGAATTCCCTTCCAACGCTTATTATAATGAACAGCGAACGGATAATTCGCCTTATGGCTTTGAAGAGTTACTGCAAAGCTACGACAAGCGGTCTATCCGCCTAATTACTGAATTAAATATTGATTCCAATTGGCTCAATCGATGGGATACACTTTCACATGGAGAACGAAAGCGAGTTCAAATTGCATGCGCGCTTGTAAGAAATCCGGAGTTGCTGGCAATAGATGAGCCGACTAATCATCTGGATGCAGCCGCTAAAGAAATGATTTTCAATTCATTAGAGTCATTCAATGGAATTGGATTGATCGTCAGTCACGATAGAGAATTGATGGAAAACTTATGCCAACAATTTCTTTTCATTGAGTCTTCCGGCATAGATTTTCGCCGTGGAAAATTGTCGGAAGTTGTAGCACAACGAAAATCCGAGAACGAATCCGCATTAAAACAACTGGCAATTAAAAAACTGGAAATAACTAAACTCGAAAAGGAATACGCTCGAAGAAGTGAGATTGTAGACAAAAGCAAAAAAATGATTTCGAAGAGAAATATTGATCGCAAAGACCGCGATGCCAAGGGAAAAGTAGATTTAGCTAGATTAACCGGCAAAGATGCAATTGGAGGCAGATTAAAAACTTTGATGCAAGCGCGTGTAGAAAAGGCAAAAACTGAATTACAGTACATAAACTTAAAGCGTGAATATAAAACCGGCGTAATGCTTTCCGGTTCATTTTCACACAGAAATTTCTTGTTAAATATTGATGCGGGCAATCTTAATCTTTCGCCAAACAAGACACTTACTTTCAGCAACCTCGTTATTTCATCAAGAGATAGAATTGGGCTTACCGGAATAAATGGTTCCGGTAAAAGCACGCTCATTCGCTACATTCTCAATCATATTAACTCCGAAAAAGAAAACATCACATATATTCCGCAAGAAATTTCCATAGAAGAAACAAAAGTTTTGATGAGTAAAATTCACGCTCTTCCTAACGAACTGCTTGGAAAATTGTTAATCATAATCAGCCGTCTTGGTTCGGATGCAAAACGAATTCTCAACACAGAAATTCCAAGCCCGGGCGAAACAAGAAAGCTTTTGCTGGGCCTGGGAATAACAAAAAATCCGCATATAATAATAATGGATGAGCCGACAAACCATATGGATCTCGTTTCTATTGAGTGTTTAGAGGAAGCCCTGCAAAACGTTTCATGCGCGCTTCTTCTTGTTAGCCATGACAAAACTTTTCTTGAAAACGTTACCACTACAGAGTGGAAAATTGTTAGCCATGATAATATTTGGGAATTGATTACTTAACGTGTTTCTTCAAACTTCTTAATTCTTTGGCTATCTTTGCAACGAAATTTTTTGCAATCTTGTTTTAAATAGGAACCGCCTTTATGAAAATAGCTTTTGTAGCGAGTGAAGTTATTCCTTATGCCAAAACGGGCGGACTTGCCGATGTAGCTGGTTCTCTTCCTATTGAGATGAGCAATCTTGGCAATGAAGTAAAAGTTTTTATGCCTAAGTACAATATCTTTGGCGAAGTTGAACATGGCTTGCATTATCAATGGAACATTGGCGAAATTCCTATCCGGGTTGCCGGCCAGGTTCATTCGGTTCATGTTCACACAGCAAAACTTCCCCACTCAAATGTAGAAGTGTACTTTGTTGATTGTCCTCATTTTTTCCATCGCTTCCGTGTTTATACGAACGACCATGATGAAGATGAGCGTTTTATTCTTTTTATGAAAGGCGTAATAGAAATACTTCAGCGTATTGGCTGGGCACCGGATGTAATTCACTGCAACGATTGGCAAACCGGCTTACTTCCCCTTTTGCTTCGGGAAAACTACAGCTGGGATCAGATGTTTAATCGTACAGCAACAGTATATACTATTCATAACGTTGCTTATCAAGGCCGATTTCCTAAAGAAACTTTCGCTAAAGCCGAAATAAAGTTTGATCACTATTTACATGGCGGAATAGGCGAGTATGAAGGGGGCATAAATTTTATGAAGTCAGCGATTCTAACCAGTGATGTTATTAATACCGTTAGTCAAACTTACGCTCACGAGCTGCTTACTCCCGAGTATGGCGAGGGAATGGAAAATTATCTTCGTTCCCGCGAAAAAGATTTTTACGGAATTATAAACGGAATCGATTATCAAATTTGGAATCCGGAGAAAGATGTTTTACTTCCATATCAGTATTCCGCAACAAACCTTTCCGGTAAACTACAGAATAAAAAATTTCTTCTCGATCAGCTTGGGTTTGAATACGACGAAAATGTTCCGCTGATAGGTATAGTTTCCCGAATGGTTTCCCAGAAAGGCTTCGATATAATTGGTTATGCTCTAAATGAATTGATGCAGCTAAACGCACAATGGGTAATTTTAGGCAGCGGTGAACAACGCTACGAGGAAATGTTTATACAGACAAAGGAAAATCACCCGCATAAAGTTTATTTCTATCGCGGTTTTAACAACGAGCTTTCTCACTTTATCGAAGCTGCTTCCGATATTTTTCTGATGCCTTCCCGTTTCGAACCATGCGGACTTAATCAAATTTATTCTCTCAAATACGGAACCGTTCCCGTTGTTCGTAAAACCGGCGGACTTGCCGACACAGTTTTAGATTGGAATGAGTTCCTTGCACAAGGTCAGGAAATTGGAACCGGCTACTCGTTTAATGATTACACCGCTCACGCGTTAATTCATACGGTTCAGCGCGCTATTCACGACTTTAACTTAAAAGATGTTTGGCAAAAAATTCAGCACAATGGAATGACAAAAGATTATTCATGGAGAAGGTCGGCCGAAAGATATGTCGAGCTTTACAAGCATGCTGTTATAAATCGACTTGGTGACATATAATTAACCCGGGGGAATAAACCGAGTGTAAAACTATTTTGACTTTTCTCTTGTTACATAGAACGTATGTAACGCCTGTGCGTCTTAATCGGGGATCTCTTTGGTTACATTTTTAAATTGCATAACTAAATTTTAGGATTTATGAAGGCTTCTCAAATGTTCATTTTCTTTGGAATCGTTTTTACCATATACGGATTGATTAACTACTACATTATCCGCCGCGGCTTGTCTATTGTACCAGCTGAGTATAAAACCATTTTCTTGATCGCCGTTATTTTTATAGCCTCTTCTTACATTGCCGGAAGATTAATTGAAAACGTATGGATATCTCCCGTTAGCATCGTTCTTGTTTGGATTGGTTCGTTCTGGCTGGCAATAATGACCTACTGCTTTCTCTTTTTAATTGTCATTGATTTGTTTCGACTTGTTAACCACTTCATTCCATTTTTCCCTTCTTTTATAACCTCTAACATTGAACAATCAAAACGTATTGTGGCAATTGTAATTGGAGTTTTGGTTTTAAGCTCGGTTATCGGCGGATATATCAATACAAAAATGATTGTTATTAAAAAGTATACGATAGACATAAAGAAAAAAGCAGGTGATTTGAAATCGCTGAATCTTGCTGTCGCTTCCGATCTTCACCTCGGAACAATAAACAGTTACGAGTTTATGTACAATGTGAGCGAAAAAATCAACAAGCTTAATCCCGATGTAATTCTTCTTGCCGGTGATATTATTGATGAAGATTTAGGTCCGGTAATTAAATATGATGTTGGCGAACATTTACAGAGATTAAAAGCTAAATATGGCGTTTATGCTGTTACCGGTAATCACGAATTCATTGGCGGTGCTGAGCCGGCCGTTGAGTATCTGGAAAAACACAATATAAATGTAGTTCGTGATAAAGCATTAAAGATTGGCAATGCATTTTATATTATAGGACGCGAAGACCGCGCAAGTCGGCAATTTTCCGGCAAGCAGAGAAAGGAACTTTCCGACATCATAAAGGAAGTTGATAAGTCGCTTCCAATAATTATGATGGATCATCAACCATTTAACTTAGAACAGGCTTCTCAAAATGGTGTTGATCTTCAGCTAAGCGGACATACTCACAATGGTCAGCTTTGGCCATTCAATTATATAGTTGAAAAAGTATATGAGCTTGCATGGGGTTACAGATTAATTAACAATACACATTACTATGTTTCTTGTGGTGTTGGCGGCTGGGGTCCTCCAATAAGAACAGGAAGCCGTCCCGAAATTATAAATATAAAGCTCAACTTTGTTGGAGAAGATAAATGAGTTCGAATAAATGTTTGGTAGTTGGCGCAACCGGCGGAATTGGAAGGGCTACAATAAAGGCTTTGGTTGAAAACGGAAATCAAGTTCGCGCATTTGTGCGAAGTAAACAAAAAGCTGAAAAGTATTTCTCCGGAATGAAAAATGTTGAAATATTTGAAGGCGATGCTGTTAGGCCGGATGATTTATCAAAAGCTATAAGGGGCTGTTCAGTTTTATTCTACTGCGCCAACATTTCTTATCTCGATTGGAAAGAAAAAGCCCGCCCTTTATTAAAAGTTTCTTTGGATGCCGCCGCAGATGCTAAAGCTCGCTTTGTCTTTCCGGGCAACGTTTATGTTTACGGTCGTGCACAGTATAATCCGGTTGATGAAAAACATCCGCTTGCCGCACATACAGTAAAAGGTAAAATCAGAGTTGATATGGAAGAAATGATAAAGAAATATTCTTCCGAAAAAGGATTACAGTTTACAACTGTTCGCTTTCCTGATTTTTACGGACCCTTTGTTGTAAATGATTTTTCCGAAAAGGCATATCAAAATGCACTTACCGGAAAATCCTTGTTGTGGATTGGCGCAAAGAATATTCCGCTTGAATACATTTTTATTGAAGACGCCGGAAAATGTTTAGCGACCGCGGGACTTTCGGAAAAGGGAATCAATCATGAGTTTAATGTTCCTGCAACATTACCGATTACAAATAAAAACTACATGGAGTTAATTTCTAAACGGGGCGGTGCGAATTCAAAATATCAGCTCTTAAACTCGAACTTGATTTTTACTTTATTTGGATTGTTCAATAAAGTGATAAAAGAAGTTTATGAAATGCTTTACTTAAAGAGAGAAGAACTAATTCTTGACGGCACCAAATTCAAAAACACTTTTGGATTCTTGCCAAGCACTACTTACGAAGAGGGCGTTAAGAAAACTTTCGAATGGGTTAAGACGTTTTACAAAGTCTGATCCATAGTAGTATTTTCGCCGCTGTTTATTATTCTCTCAGCTTCAAGAACTTCACCAAGCGGAACCAGAATTTTTATTTCGCCAGTTCCATATATGGCTACATCCAGGGCGTTTTGGTTAGCGTTTCCTGTCGAGGGCAAATATGTTGAGGGAATATTCTTCCCTGAAAACAGAAAGGGATGCAACCCATTTTCTGCCAGGGAGTTTCTTAAGCTTTCGCTTTCGTAAGAATCTTTGCAGACACCTACAACGGCTAACGACTGAAATATTTCATAATGTTCGTGTTCGCGACATAGAAAGATTTCATTAATAAACGCTCCGCATTCCTCACAAAAAGCATAATTACAGATAACACAAGCTCCGTCGGCTTTCTGGGATTCGTGCTTATAACATTTAACGTTCTCATCGAAAATTGAGCCGCAACGAGGACAAAATTCATCTTCACTTGTTAGCTCTAATTCGCAGTTGCCGCATATTATTTCATTTTCCAAAACATAGATCCTTATTGAATGAGAATCATTTTCTTTGTTTGAACAAAGCTCCCAGCTTGCAATCTATAAAAATAAATACCGCTGGTGAGTGAAGAACGAAGAGTGGAGAACGAAGAGTTATAAATTCCCGCTTGTTTGAATTCGTTCACCAACGTTGCTATTTCTCTTCCCAATACATCATAAACTTTTAATGTAACGTGTTCTGCTTTAGGAATTGAATAGCTAATTGTCGTTTTCGGGTTAAATGGGTTTGGATAGTTCTGAGATAAAGAATACTCCGCCGGAATGGTCTTTTCTTCGTCTATATCATCTATTAATGCTTTGTATTGGATTCTGCTTTGCTTAATAACGCTTCTCAAGTCTGACAGATTATCGCCAGCTGCAACAACATAGGCAACTTTCAAATTTTGATTTGCTGCTATTTTATAAGGTCCACTGGAAATAACATAAGAAGCATCTACGTAACCAATATCTTTTTTAACAATTCCGCTGGAAAGAGTAATCCATTTCTCTCGTTC
>JBHEKZ010000085.1:0-3864 GCA_041859025.1 Melioribacteraceae bacterium
CCTTAATCTTTTCTGTAGTACCGTCATCGGAATAATTATCAACGACAATCAGGTTAAACTTGAAATCTGTTTTCTGAGAAAGAACGGAATTAATTGCATCCGTAATCGTGTTTGCTCTATTTTTAACCGGAATTACAACAGAAGCTTCATATTCAAAACCGTTGGAATCAACTTCAATTTCTCTGAAGGTCGGCGCTAAGTATGCGTCAATCTTCTTCAAGTGTTCAGTACAAGCCAATTCCATTTCAATCTGTACTTCGCGGTTTTTGGGATTAACATAATCAAATTGTTTGGCACCGCTTTTTCTTGTGTCTGTTTCAATCGTCGTATAAAGGAATTCGGGAATCCTAAGCAAATCAGTCACGCGGGAAAGATGTAGTCTTAAATTATATATACCGGCAAATTTATATTCATTTTCATTTTTATAATCAGTAAGAAGTTCTTTGTTGATCAACAAAACAGAGCCGAAGTTAAAATCGTCCCTTAAACTTCCTAACTGATAATCATTAACTGGAATGCGGCTTTTGATATCGTCCTTCTCAACAAAATAGTTTGAGTAAACTAAACCGGCACCCGTAGAATCTATTGTATTGTAGAATCTTTCAATAGCGAATTGTCCGAATTGATATTTGTTATCTTGCATAAAGAGTAATATGTACTTTGTTTCAGTTTTGCTAATCATCGTATCAACAGTAGACGAGCTTGTCAGACTATCAACTTTTAATAGCTCACATTTTTCGGGGGTGTTTTTTATATCATCATTTGATAATAAATAGATTTTCGAAATCTTGTTGCAGTTTTGTAGTTCATTAATGGTATCGTTACTATGTTGTAAACCGCTAAAAGGCATAAATACTGTAATCATTTATCTTTTACTCCAAATAAAATTTGATCAATTTGAGTACAACTTTGAACAGCATTAAAATTAGAAGAAGAAGTAAGTGTGTTATTTAAAGAATTCCCCTCTTATAGAGGGGAATTCTTTTTAAGTAAAACAAACAAGCAAATTACTTAACAAGCAACATTTTCTTTGTTAAGGTCATCTTTTCAGTATTCAAAGTATACATATAAATTCCGCTAGATAATTTCGAAGCATCGAAGCTTACTTCGTATGTGCCAGCGCCTTTATAAGTATCCAAGAGAGTTTCAACTTCTTGGCCAAGTACATTATAAACTCTTAAGCTAACCATTCCTTCTACAGGCATAGAGAACTTAATTGTTGTTGTTGGGTTGAATGGGTTTGGATAGTTTTGTGAAAGCTCATATTGAGTTGGAATGCCTTCAACCTGCTTTACATCTGATCCGCCTAAAACAACTTTTTGAATAAAATCTGCACCACCAACAGCAAAACTGCCGATGTAAGCTATTTTACCATCAGGGCTAAAGGCTAAAGCTCTTGGTCTTTCTGTTTGTGTTGCATCCATAAATTTCCACTTTAAGCTATCAACAACTTTCTTTTGAGCAAAGTCGTATGCATACCAAGTTCCAATTGTATATGGAGCCTTTGGCTTATCATTATTCGAACCGGCAGACATCCATAACTGAGTTTTCTTAACTGGATGCCATGTAAATGATTCAACTGCAGCTCCAGTCATAATTGAATCTTTCAAAGCAAAGCTAGAAAATTCATCTGCACGATTGAATACGTGTACTGTACCGTTTGTGTAACCGGCATAGTAAATTGTATTACCATCGCTGGAAACTTCAAAACTTCTACAGAAGCTTGTAGTTTTTTCAATTGCAGTACCAATTAAGGTAAGGTTTTGATCATACATTGCTAGTGGGTATTGACCGCCTGTAACTGGTCCTACAAAAATGGTTCCATTTGCTGATACAGCCGGTGCACTAGATGCACCCATTGTAACAGGCGCTAACATAACTTTTTTAATGCCAACACCAGTTTTGTAGTTTATCAAATACATCATTGGTCCATTAGGAGCCGTAGTTCCAGTAACCAACAAAATATTACCATCAATGTTTGTTCTCATACCGCGTTGAGAGGTATTGTACATAGTATCACCCAATACTTGGAATATTGGAGAAAACGAAGCTTCTGTTCCATCTGGGTTGAATACGTGAGTAAGATAGCAAGCAGTACGAAGAGGTTTGCCAGTAGCTGGATTAGTATATAGAGTAGTTGCAACATTAGTATATCTACCTACCCATACTTTTCCATCAGGATCAACTGCCATAGCATGATTCTGACCAGTTTTGTAAAGTGCATTAGCCGGTGGATTTACAGGCCAAGCGCCTTGGTTAACCCATTGACCAAAGCTAAATGTTGCAGTAAATAAAACGACTGCAAATAAAAGCGTAAGTTTTTTTAACATTGTGCCTCCTATTTCTTTTGTGATTAGTTTAGATTGTTACTACAGTTTTATTTATTTAAATAAAATTCAATTATCTACCATAATAAGGAGCGCCTAGCTTTTGCATGTCCACCCTTACCAGAGTATGAAGCATAGCTCCTGCATCAGTGTACTCTCTAATGTAAAACAAATTCTTTTTAGTACCCCAAACCAATGATCTAGCTGCCGGTGAAATTACTCCCGGATAAAAGGTTGAGGCAGCCCCAGCGTTGTTTACACTAATAAATGAATCTGTCTTATCTGTACCTATAATTAATTCACCATCAATAGAGAATGTAATTGCTCCTACATTTACTTTACCTAATCCGTAAGCAGCGCCTATATCAAAATACTTTTCTTTATTACCAAGAGATGTTTCCGAATTTATCTTGTAGCGATATATTGCTTCTTCATCAGCCTTCTTTCCGGCGACATACAAATAGCCATTATAAACTCTGATTGATGAAGCAATGTAGTCTATTGCAAAAGCAGTGCTAACCTTTGCCGGGGTAACACTAAACATACTACCACCGCTTCCGGCAGCCCATAAATTTTTATTTGCATCAAAATCTAACGTCACAATACCAATTCCTGTTGGAAATGTGACATAAGTTGCACTAGCTTTTCCAGGTTCAACTTGAAAAACTGCACGCAGATTTCTAGTACCATATAAAATATTATTTGGTCCAAACTTCATATCGAAAAAGAATGATTCAGCGCCTTTAGGTGCAAAGTCTGAAATTTTTCCGTCTGTGGTTATCTTCTTAATGCCTTTATTGTTAAGATAAACATACACGTTTTCATCTTTATCGCTTGTAACGGTCATTGGATCATCCACACCTTTAGAAAAGGCGTAATAAACACCAACCGCTTCCAGCAAATTGTACTTAACAATGTTGCTAAAGTTTTCGACGCCTTGAACCGCTACCTTTGTATTAAGTTCATTAGCAACTGTGGCCGGTGCTTTAACAACAAGCTGAGTTGACGAAGCTTGCAATACAGTAGCCTTTGATGTTCCGAAGTAAACGAAGTTATTCTCTTTAACAGAGGAAAAGTTCGATCCGTTTATTGTTACATCGGTTACGCCGGCAAGAGCTTCTTGATCCGGAACAATGCTGGTAATAACCGGCGTTGCGCCTTTGTCTTCCACCTGATATAAGCTTGGATCTGCTTCTTGATTACAACTGCAGATGAATGCAGTGAGCAAGACCAACATAGCTAAAGAAAAAATTTGTTTTTGCTTTTTCATATTCAATACCAATAATTTTTTTCAATTAAATGGACTATTCGCATTCAACTAGAATGAAAAGTTAAACGTAAATCTGTGTACATCATCAAAAATTCCAAACGGCTGGTAAGCGTAATCAATTCCTAAATTCAAACCGGCAATATTTTTCTTAATACCAAATCCGGCAACAAAATCATGTTCGTCGGCAGGAGAAACAAATCCTGCTCTTACAGAAAAAGTGTTAATAAAAGTATATTCAGCGCCCATATAAATCTGCTCACTATAATC
>JBHEKZ010000377.1:0-3159 GCA_041859025.1 Melioribacteraceae bacterium
TCATTACATCGCATTACGCAAGCTTAAATGGAAACGAATCATTACAGACAAAAATAATCCATTGTACAAGTCTGTATTATCCGGCAAAGTAAGTCCGGAACATTATAAAACAATTATTTTCCAATGAGGAGACAATTATGATACATTTAGAAATGATCATTAATCTTGTAAGAAAAGTAGAACCAACATTAACCGGAGGCGGTATGTATTCAGAGGACAAATATGAAAACGATACAATCCCGGAATCAGAAGTAGAAGTATGCCTTGAGTGGATTAAACAACAAAAAATAACCAAGCGAGTTAATACTGATCGAACAAGCTATGCGCTTAAGCATTATGTAGAAGAATGGCATATAAAAGAAAAAGGCCACCATAAGTATATCTCAAACGGGGCCATGATAGCAGCCATCATAGCTTCTGGCATAAAGTATTCCAAGATAGATGAAGATCTTAATGTATTTGCAGCAATTTCAATAAAGGGAGTAGATTATGATAACCAACAATAAACAATTAATTTCGATTGGAATGATTGATGAAAAGCTTTTAGAAAGAATAAAGCTAAAGGCAATGAAAGACGAGCTTAAGAAGTGGGTTACGATAAACAGCAAGGACAGATACACATTTGGTGTGCTTGAAAAGATGAGGGGGCAGTTGGAAAGTTTAAGTTGATGAGTTATTTTTCTCATGAGGTTTAATAGCAGCAATGTTATTAACACTTTAGGCCCAAGTGCTACCCCACACTTGGGTTTTTATTTATAGCCAAATCATTTCTTTAGCTAATTCGAAACAGCCTAGAAATTCAATACCAAGTACACAATTTTCTAAAAACCGATAACCTACTTATAAGCGGCTACTATTGACTTATGATTTTACAGTTTGGTATCAAATAGAAACTAAATTTTACGAGTAGTCAGTTAATTTTCAATACAAAAACAAAAAAGAAATTTTCGGTAAACTTTTTATGGTAATTAACTTGGCAACTTATCTTTTCGAAATAAATAAAAAAGCCGCACGAAACAGTACGGCTCTTTTGTATTTTTTCCCCAGTAATTAAACCCCTATGTTTTATTCTTACTTCGTCAGCAAAAGCTTAATAGACTTATTAAATCCGCTTGCTTGTATTGAGCAAATATAAACACCGCTTGTTAGCTTGCTAGCGTCAAAATCTGCTTTGTAATATCCGGCGCTCTTAGCTTCATTCACAAGTGTAGCAACTTCTTTACCAAGCACATCGTAAACTTTTATTGTAACCATTCCATCTTTTGGCAATTGGTAATTTATTGTTGTTGTTGGATTGAATGGATTGGGATAGTTACCAATTGAATATTCTGTTGGCGTTTCTGCTACCATATCTGTGAAGGCAAGATTATTAGAAGCTAATTTTGCCTGTGGAGAAACATATTCACCGGTGGTTAGATCATATAATAGAGGCGCCCAAACCCCAGATGGTGCGTAGTATGCGGTTACAGCATAAAACAAAGTTGTAGCATCTGAACCATACTTTATTTTGTAGCTGTAATCAGTAACTTCTGTTGTGCCTCTGCAAACTGTTGTCAACACAGATTCTGTTCCATTTTTCAATTTTCTCCAAACTTTGTACTGAGTAACATTTGTGTCTGGATGTTCATCCCAATTTACTATTACATAATCCCCTTCGCTGCCTTCAATACGAGCATTCATTGGTGCTAAGCGTGCTGTTTCAGGCGTATAATTTGCCGTTATACTCTTCGAGGAATCCATTGTTATTGTTATGGAATTACTTGTAGAACCGGTACTCCAATTATTAAAATTACACCAAACTTCGTTTTTTACTTGCTGCAATGGTATACTAATATTGACAGAAATATTCCTCTCTTTGAATAAATCACTAGTAGGAACAGAGTAATCTATCTGATCAGCATTTACTGTCCCCCCGCCAGTTCCTTCCACTCCAAAGGATGTTTGAATTGTTAATTTATTTCGAAGTTCAAAATTTGCGATAACGTAGAAGGGTGAAGAGGATACTTGTACGCCTATAATCGAATTACTACTATTACCAATATTCCAATTTGTAAAGAACTGTTTTACACTGTTAACTTCATTTTGTTCGACTTTCGTTATTTGATGTACCGAATTAGTAAAAACATTCAGAACAGTACCACTTGAGTATAGCACATTATCAACATTTACCGAATTATTGCTCCAATTTGTATTTACTAGCGAGTTGTTTGAAACAGTCAATTGACTGATACC
This sequence comes from Melioribacteraceae bacterium, assembly GCA_041859025.1. Taxonomy (GTDB): domain Bacteria; phylum Bacteroidota; class Ignavibacteria; order Ignavibacteriales; family Melioribacteraceae; genus Stygiobacter. Next base: position 2,233 of record JBHEKZ010000377.1, read on the forward strand.
TGGAAATGCCCCAAAATGTAATATTTCCGTATCTCTGTTTTCAGCCGTGCCATTATAATCCCAGCCATTTCCTTCATTAACCATAATTATGTCAATATCGGCAGTAGTTCCTGAAGTAAAATAAATAAATCTGGAATTTTCAATCACCATACAGTATCGTTCTTCTCCATTTCCCCCAATTACATGATCGAAAATAAACGCTACTGATGTATCCGTATTGGTGGATAAAGTATTTCTGGCTTGAATCCATCTTGTAGAACTATCCCAAGAACCGGAATCAACATATTCCAAAATATAATCTCTGTCAGTAGGGTCTTGTCCATAATGTACAACTTTATATAGCACCATTGACACAGAACCTGTATATAGGGTTCTTACTCCCAGAGCATTTTGGGTATAGAAATAAAACTCAAACTCACCCGTAAATAAAGGTGGGTGGCTAGTTGCATATAAATTAAGTGTGAACAAAAAGAGGAAGAAAAACAAAAACGGCAATTTCACAAACTTCATAGTGGACCCCTTGTTTAGATTTAAAATGGTTGTTTTTACTTTCCATGCCATATATATGTTTTATTCGGAAAGCCGTTTGTACTATAACCTACTATAAATACTTCTGTTCCATCTGTCCATACAGCTTCAAACTGTACATTCTCTGATATGTTTTTCACTTGCGGTATTTGTTTCCATGTTGCCCCATCATAAAATGCTACAAAACTTGCAGAACCGGCAGCTAATATGTGATTATCGTTTATGCTGTGTAATGCACTTATATAATTTTTAGTATCATAAAATTTAATCCACTTTGAGTTAATCCACTCCCAAACTCCCAAAGCGCCAAACGAAAACAATCTATTGCTCTTGCTTAATAACATGCCAGCTTCACCGCTGGTATATGTTTGTTCTTGCACAACTTTGTTTGAATCAATT
>JBHEKZ010000561.1:0-2841 GCA_041859025.1 Melioribacteraceae bacterium
TGCTGTCCTGAGAAAACCCTACCGCGGTTCTTGGATGACGTAGCAGCGCATGACCCGGCTTGTTTTCTTTTACATAGCTTTGATCAACATAATCTTTTCCATTGTTCACAACTTGAATAAAACCGCCGATTGCTTCTTTTATTTTTGGAATTGCGGGTGCAATTGTGTTTAATATTTTTAATGTATCTCCAATTCGAATGGATTTAGAAAAGTCTATCGAAGCGCCTTCGGCAGAAATAACCGCAAATGTGGTGTCCGGGATAATCATGTTTCCCATTCCAATCTGTATTTTTGCCACAACGCACTTAACTGTATCGTTTACAAGCCAGTTATTAACTCTACGAATCAGAAACTCTCTTCCGGTCGAGTTTGTTCCGGTTGCTTCACCAAAGTATCGATTAAACAAAACTAATTGGTTGGCTTTTCTCGGAATGTTTACGCCGTCAATACTAAAAGAAGAGTTTCCTTTAAATATTTTTCCAAAATATTTAATTGAGTTCATTATTGGTTTGTTGTTCACATCAAAAGCAATTATTGTGCGTGCAATAGGAAGAGTTACTATTTGTCCATTTCGTATTTGAATGTTTGTAGGTATTCCGCCGGCGTGATAAAAATCTCCGTTGATAGCAGCAACTACTTTATGCCCGGTATAACTATTTTGTTTTGCCATTACAGAAGTGCGTTCGTTACCCTTAATATGATTGGCAGCCTTAAACGATTCAATTTTGAGTTGAGGATTATTCAAGTCGATTTCCAAAACATGAATTGACCAAGGGGCGGTTTTCTCAATTATTTTCGAGTACTTAATTCCCATACTTACAATGCTGGTGGAAATCGTATCATATTTAATCTGGGCGAGTAAGTTGATGGATGCTAGTGTGAAAATTAGAAAGTATTTTTTCATGCTAATTAAATTATCCGTGTAAGAATCATTTCAAAATTAAAAATGATATTTGAATAAACCTATGCGAGTGAAAACAAGGACTTAATTCCGCGAGGCTAATTGTGAAGTTTTCATCATGGAATTATTTAGCGATTTGATTTGTTTTAATGCATAGTAAAATATGTGGAAAGAATACCTTACTTGTCCTATCTTTCACACATAGCAAATCACAAGTTCGGCCATTGTTTAATTAATAAAGATCGGAAAAAAAATGAAAGCGAAATTTTTAGCATTGTTATTGTTGGCAGTAGTTAACCTATCAGCGCAGGTTGAACTTCCGCGGGTGAGTCCAAACGCTTCAGTATCGCAGACGGTTGGATATACAAATATCACGATAAATTATTGCCGTCCGGCTGTTCATGGAAGAAAAATCTGGGGCGAACTTGTCCCATTTGACCAGGTATGGCGTACCGGCGCAAACGAAGCAACAACCATTCAATTTACTACTGATGTGTATGTAGATGGAAATAAAGTGCCAGCCGGAAAATATTCTCTTTTTACAATCCCAACCGAGAGGGATTGGACAATTATCATTAATAAAGTAGATAAACAGTGGGGCGCATACAATTACAAGCAAGAGGAAGATCTTATTAGATTCAAAGTTAAGCCAGCAGAAAGCCCTTTTGCCGAGAATCTTTGCTATTCTTTTGATAATCTGACCAGCTCGTCAGCCTCCATTTTTGTAAGATGGGAAAATTTGAAAATTGCTTTTAAAGTTGAGGTTGATTTAACAAGCCAGGTATATGCAAAAATTAAAGAAGCAATTGCTGCTAAACCTGATAACTGGCAGAATTACTCACAAGCAGCAAATTATGCTGCGGAAAATAATTTGTATGGCGATGAACCGCTTCAATGGATTGAAAAAGCAATTTCTCTTGGCGGCGGATATTATCCTTATTTTGTTAAAGCAAAATTGATGTTCAAAAAAAGTAATACAAACGAAGCACTCAAAGCATTGGAAAGATGTAGAGAAATTGGAAGAACCGATAAAAACTGGGATTCATTTGTTTCTCAAGTTGATTTCTTAGAAAAGCAGATAAAATCTAAGTAGAATCTAAAATAGGATTACTATTAAACGGCGAGTTGATGAAAAAATTTGAAATCCCGGAATTCTACAAGAGTTCTATAATCTCAAAAATTAAAGAACGAAGAAAATTAGAAGACCCCAGAAAACAAGATTTTAAACCAACCGAATTGGACTTTGGCCCGATTCGGTTTTTAATTGCCCGCCATTTTGGTTTTTGCTACGGTGTGGAAAATGCTATTGAGATAGCTTATAAAACCATAGACGAAAATCCGGGTAAGCGCATATTCTTGTTGAGTGAGATGATACATAATCCGGCGGTAAATGAAGATCTGAAAAGCCGCGGAATAAATTTTATAATGGATAACTATGGATTGCAGTTAATTCCATGGAGCGAAATTTCTAAAGAAGATGTTGTCATCATTCCTGCCTTTGGTACAACGCTGGAAGTTGAAGAACTTCTTAAGCAAAAAGGAATTGATACTGTAAATTATAATACTACTTGCCCATTTGTTGAAAAAGTTTGGAATAGAGCCGCAGTCTTAGGCCAAAACAATTATACAGTTGTCATTCACGGAAAATTCCAGCACGAAGAAACCCGCGCAACATTTTCTCATTCAAATCAAAATGCAGCCTCCGTAATTATCCGCAACATGGATGAAGCCAAAATTTTAGCACAAGCAATATTGGGAGAACTTTCTGCAAAAGAGTTTAACGAGGTCTTTGCCGGTAAATATTCGAATGGATTTAATGTAGAAAATGATTTGCAGAGAATCGGCGTAGTAAATCAAACCACTATGCTTGCTACAGAAACACAAGAAATTGCAGATTTCTTGCGAGGAACAATGATTCAAAAATTTGGCAAAGATATGAT
>JBHEKZ010000470.1:0-4052 GCA_041859025.1 Melioribacteraceae bacterium
AAATAGAAAAATCCAACATCAAAACTACCATATTTGCGCATCCTGAATTTACCGGCTATGGTAAAAAAGTAGTGGAGGTTTTTGAAAGCTGGAAAAAGAAAACTATTCCGGTATTGAAAGCTATGGATGCAGGTGTAAAACCCAAGAAGGTGATTCATGATATTTCTGAAGATATATTGGAAACCTTTTCAAAACTGAAGTTAATAGATAATTACGACGTATACCAACACTTGATGAATTATTGGAGTGAAGTAATGCAGGATGATTGTTACATCATCAGCGATAGTGGATGGAAAGCGGAATTAGTATTAGTGAAGTCAGCAAGGAAGGAAGAAATATGGGAATGTGAATTAGTGCCAAAAAAACTAGTGATCAAACGCTTTTTTGTAGAGGAGAAAAATCTTATTATTGAAATGGAAGCTAAGCTAGAAGAAATAAAAGCTGCAATTTTGGAAATGGAAGAAGAACATGGAGCCGAAGAAGGTTTAATGGCAGATGCCAAAAATGATAAAGACAGCATTACAGCAAATAGCGTAAAGGAGCGGATGAAAAAAATTAAAGGCAGTAAAGACGATGCAGCCGAATATGAAATTTTAAGTGAATACTTGAAATTGAATGACGATAAGTTAACGCAAAGCAAAATGATAATCGTGTTACAAAATTTACTCGAAGAAAAAGTTTTGGCAAAATACAAGGTTTTAACTATTGATGAAATTAAAACCTTGGTGGTAGATGATAAATGGATGCAATACTTAGACCACTCAGTAAATACTGAAATGCAACGCATAAGTCAGGCTTTAACACAACGCATCAAAGAATTGGTAGAACGATATGAAACACCTATTCCATTGCAGTTAAAGGCAGTGAAAGCTCTTGAAGAAAAAGTAAATGCTCACCTTGTTAAAATGGGTTTTGTATGGAGTTAGTATTAGATAAATATAAACAATCCGAAGTAGGTTTAATTCCAAGTGACTGGGAGGTTTGTAAAATTCAAACACTTATTGATAAAAATATTATAGTAGGACATTTAGATGGAAACCACGGAGCCTTATACCCAAGAACAACTGAATTTGTTGATGATGGGATACCCTATATATCAGCTACAGATTTTCCGAATGGAGAAATAGATTTTAGCAGTTGTAAATATCTAACTAAAGAAAGATGTGAAAAGTTTCAAAAAGGATTTGCGAAAAATGGCGATATACTATTTGCACACAATGCTACAGTTGGTCCAGTAGCAAAATTAGAAACTACCTTAGATTATGTAATGTTAAGTACAACTGCAACATATTACAGGTGCGATAATTCAAGGCTAGTAAGTAATTATCTCAAGTATGTATTGCAAGCAAACTATTTTGTAAGACAGTATACCGCGGTGATGTCTCAATCAACGAGATTTCAAGTACCAATTACGGCACAAAGAAAATTTAGTGTTGCAATACCCGCCAAAGCCGAACAAACCGCCATTGCCTCTGCACTCAGCGATATGGACGACCTCCTCAACAACCTCTCAACACTCATCGAAAAAAAGAAAGCCATCAAGCAGGGAGCTATGCAGCAATTGCTGAAACCGAAAGAGGGGTGGGTGGTGAAGAAGTTGGGGGAGGTAATTAAAGATTTTCAGAATGGCTATGGTTTTTCAGCAGCAGGTTATGTTTCTGATGGAACTCCAATTGTAACAATGGCTCAGATAGGATTAGACGGCACTTTTAACTTTGATGAAACAAAAGTCAACAAATGGGTAACAACTGATTTCGATACGCTAAAGAATTTTCATTTAAAAGATGGCGATTTAATAATTGCAATGACAGATGTTACTCCCGAGAAAAATTTAGTTGGCAGAATGGCTATTGTAAAAACCGAAAAAGTTTTGCTACTTAATCAACGTGTTGGGCTTCTAAGATTGGACATATCAAAAGTCAACCCATACTTTTTGAAAACGTTATCAAATATGAGAGACTGGCGATTATATTGTATTGGTTCAGCTTCCTTAGGGGTTCAAGCAAATCTTGGTACTAAGGATATAATGAATGGAGAAATTACACTTCCATTGATTGAAGAACAGGATAGAATAGCAAACATATTATCTGATATGGATTATGAAATTCAAACCTTAGAACTAAATCTATCCAAACATCAAATGCTAAAGCATGGCATGATGCAGGAATTACTAACGGGTAAAACAAGGTTAATATAATATGGACAATACACTTTTAGCTACTATGATCTTAGGCGGTTTGGGTGCGCTTATTACTGCCTATTACTCTTGGCATACAAAAAAAATTGCTGATGAACAAATGCTCAAGCAATTGTTTACTGAATTTAATTTGCGTTATGACTTATTAAATAACTACCTTGTGCAAATAGAACGAGGATATCCGACAATCGAGCAATTAAATCAAGCAAAAAATTCTGAAAAACTAAAACAAAAAGTTATTGACTATTTTAGTTTATGTGCTGAGGAATTTTATTGGCATCATCATAAAAAAAGAATTGACCCAATCATTTGGAAAAGTTGGCAATCTGGAATGAATTATTGGTATAACAATGTCCCGGCTATTAAATCATTGTGGGAAATGGAAGTTGAGGCCAATGGAAGATTGTCCTATTATATTAACAACAAAACAGAGTTTTTTATTACAAAAAAATAGCAAAATGGCCTGTCTCCATAAATTCCATAACTATCTTAATCTTGAACGATTAAACTTTGAGCCGACTACTCTCATAGTAGGAACTTTTAATCCGGAATGGCCTGAAGGTAATTATGCAGAATGGTTTTATGGCAGAACAGATAATAACTACTTCTGGGACTTATTACCCGGAATGTTTAGGGATGAAGGTTTAAGAAATCAAAACCATGTTGAATGGAAAACCTATTGCCGAACACGAAAGGTAGCCTTAACCGATTTAATTTCTAGTATAGATGATGCTGATTTACAAATTGAAAAACATAGAAAAATATTAGGTAAATACACCGATTCTGCTATCGCTTCCAAGTTTCGGCAGCAAGTTCCAAACCCAATTGTACCTTTACTACAAGCAATTCCAACTATCAAAGCTGTATATTTAACGACTACTATAAATACCGGATTGTGGCAAAATTTGCGGAATCCTGTTGAGGAATATAGTAATGTGAATAAATTATGGTGTAGGAAATTGATGACACCTTCTAAAGGTGCTAGATTCTTTATGACAAAGGGTTTAGGCATTAAAATGCCTGTTTTTATTTATAACGATTGGGAGACAAAATGGAGATACCATACTTGATAATTAATAAGAAGATTTTTTAGTATGTTACAAGAAAAATTACAAACATCAATAATATCTGTAGGTCAACTATTGCAATATAGTCAACTTTCTATACCTGTTTATCAACGGCCCTATAAATGGACTCAAAAGCATGTTTCACAACTTATCAAAGATGTGTCCACCTTTCGGAATAAGACTGCCTATAGGTTTGGAACCATTGTTATTCATAATGATGGTTATAAATTCAATATAGTTGACGGTCAGCAGCGTATCATAACCTTATTGCTAATGGTTCAGGCCATACTAAAGCATCATAAAGCTGTTATTAAAAACCCTGAGCTAAAAAACCTACTTCATTTGCTGGAAAGAAAGATGTTTTGTCCTGATTTCAGCAATGATATTTCCATAAGTAATATCAGCAACAATTACCAATTGATAGAAAGAGAAGTAGTAAAGTTTGATGAAGAACTCATTATTTTTTTACTCAATCGTTGCGAAGTAATTCAGTTTGTGTTGAATGATGTTTCAGAAGCATTTCAGTTTTTTGATGCACAGAATGCAAGAGGCCGAGACCTAGAGCCCCATGACCTGTTAAAAGCCTTTCATCTGAGGGAGTTCTCCGAAAAAGATGAGCCACACAAGACTCAAATTGTAGATACATGGGAAAGCATGCAATCTGATGAATTATCGGGTTTGTTTGCTGATTTTCTTTTTAGGGTAAAATGCTGGAGCCGCATGCAAAGTGCGCGGTATTTTACAAAAAATGAAACCGACATCTTTAAAGGCGTAAATATTGACCGCAT
>JBHEKZ010000493.1:0-2728 GCA_041859025.1 Melioribacteraceae bacterium
ATTAGAGAACCATCTTAACGAAGAAGATATTAAAGCTGTTTGCCTTGGAGTTCCCGGCACAGTAAATCCATCAACCGGAATAATTGCAACTGCGCCAAATCTCGGTCTTGTTGAATACAATATCAAAGAAGCTCTTTCTAATCAAATAGGTATTCCGGTTTTGATAGAAAATGATGTAAACCTTGCAGGATTGGGAATAAAGAAGTATGAGCTTAACGATGATGTGAAGAACATGATTGTCGTTTTTGTAGGAACCGGCATTGGAGGGGCGCTATTTTTTGATGGAAAAATTTACAGAGGCTCAACTTTCTATGCCGGAGAAATCGGTCATATGCTTGTTGACGCTAAAGGCGCATTCTCGATCTCTCCGATTCATTCAACTTTTGAACTTACAGCAAGCAGAACTGCAATAGTCCGGGAAGTAAAAAAGAACTTGAAAAAGGGGAAGAAGAGTACTGTTAAGGAAAAGAAATCCTTAAAGAGCAAGGCTCTTGCAGATGCCTTAGCTAAAAAAGATCCGGTTGTTGTAAAACAGATTACTAAGGCCAGCAAAACAATAGGAACAGTGCTTGGCAGCATTACAACTCTTCTTAACATAGATACAATTGTACTCGGCGGCGGCGTAATTGAAGCGATGCATGAATTTATGATACCGATAATTACCAAGACATTTAACGAGTCTGTACTTGAAGCACCGGGTAAATGTGTAAAGATTTTTGAAACTAGATTAGGTGATGACGCGGCCTTGTATGGCGGAATTGCTTTAGCCGAAGAATTTTTAGGCAATTAACTTATTTCAAATTTCTTTTCTATTTCTTCAAGCTCGTTTGAAAGCTCCGTCCAGACTTGGTAAGCCTTATCAAGCTGGACTTTGATTTTTTCGTATTCAAGATTCTTTTCTTTTGCTAACTGGGGATTTGTGAAAATTTTGGCATCAGCAAGCTCACTCTCCAAGTTTCCTTTTTGTCCCTCTAACAATGCAACTTCATTTTCGCATTTTTCCAGCTTAGCTCTTAATGTTTTTGTAGCGGCAAATTTCTTTTGGCGCATTTCCGCTTCAACTCTTTTTTGATCTTTCCTTGTTGTTTTTTCGCTTGAAGAAGTTTCCTCTACAACGGTTTTCTGATCGAGCAATTCTTGCCGCTTCATCAAGTAGTAATCGATGTTGCCCGGAAAAACTTTTCCTCTGCATTCTCTTATTTCTATTACTTTGTTAACAATTGGGCGAAGGAAGTCCACATCATGCGAAACGATAATCAGTGTTCCGCTAAAATTCATTAATGCTTCTTGCAGAATAGCTTTGGAAGAAAAATCCAAGTGATTTGTAGGCTCGTCAAGAATTATCAAGTTAGCTTTCATCAAGAGGAGTCTGGAAAGGGCAACTCTGCTTCTTTCGCCTCCGGAAAGAACTTTAATTTTCTTGAAAACATCATCGCCTGAAAACAAAAATGACCCGAGAATAGAACGGATTTCTCCGGCTGATAAATTGTTGTTCACTTCTTCAAGCGCGTCTATAAGATCAAAATCGGGATCGATGGAATCTGCGACTTCTTGTTCGTAGTAGGACATAATAGTGTTGTGTCCAAGTGTAACCGTGCCGCTGGTCGGAGTAAGTTTGGATGCAATTATTTTTGCGAGTGTAGTTTTACCGGCTCCGTTTGGTCCAACAATAGCAATCTTATCTTCACGTTCAATTTCGAGAGTAACATCTTTCAAAACTTGCAAAGGGCCGTAGTTATGGTTTAGAGATTTAATCTCAACCGGAATTACTCCGCTCTTTGGAGGATCGGGAAAACGGAGCGCAATCTTTCTTTCGTCCGATGAAATTTCAATCGTTTCTATTTTTTCGAGCTGCTTAACTCTGCTTTGTACCTGTCTCGCTTTCGATGCTTTGTAGCGGAAGCGTTCAACAAATCCTTCAATTTCTTTCTTACGCTTTTCTCTATTCTTCTGAAGAGCTAGAAGCTGCTTTTCCCGCTCTTCCTTGTAAACTAAATACTGACTGTAATTGCCGGAATAGAAATTGATTTGCCTGTCGAAGACTTCAATTGTTCTTGAAGTAACACTGTTTATAAAATGTCTATCGTGAGAAATTATTATGAGCGCCGAATTGGATGATTGAAGAAAATCAATCAGCCATCCTAACGTATCAATATCCAAATGGTTGGTTGGTTCGTCCATCAAGAGCAAATCGTTTTGTGAGAGAAGAATTTTTGCCATTTGAATGCGCATTTGCCAGCCGCCGGAAAATTCTTCTGTTCTTCTAAAAAAATCTTTTTCGCGGAAACCTAAACCCATTAATACTTTTTCAATTCTGGAATCGGCGGAATAAAAATCAATCTGTTCTTTCTTAAGATGAATGTCGCCAAGTTCTTCCAAAACTTCAGCGCGGTCTTCTTCAGAAAGGGTAGTGTCGTTTAAATTTTCCAGAACGAGTTGTTCCCGTTCATCTAAAGAATTGATATCTGGAAGTGATGACTTAACTTCGTTAAATAATGTTTGTCCCCGGAAAGCAATAATGTCTTGCGGTAAGTATCCAATCTTAATTCCTTTCTGCTTTTTAATGCTGCCGGATTCGGGCTGCTCTAATCCGCAGAGAAGTTTGAGGAAGGTAGATTTTCCGGTACCGTTCGAACCAACTAACGCAACTTTATCGTGACGGGAAATTCTAAGATTTACACCCTCGAATAAATTTTCACCGGTGAACTGAATAGAAAGATTAGATATA
>JBHEKZ010000431.1:0-5029 GCA_041859025.1 Melioribacteraceae bacterium
GCTTTCAAATAATCTGAAAATTCAGATCCTCGTTTTGAACGAACTGTATAATTTTGATAGACGTGTTCGAAACCTTCATTTTTGTAATGAGGCAATAACAAATCGTTATAGCCCTTTAATGCAGTATAGTATTTATTTGCAATATTCTTTCTTTTAACAATCCAGCTATCTAGATGTTTTAATTTAACATCTAAAAATGCTGCTTGTAAATTATCCAACAAACAAGTGAACCCATGACCAAAATATTCTCCAGTCTCTCTATCTTCACCATTAAATCTCATTCTTTTAGCAAACTGTGCAACTTCAGGATCATTTGTTGTTATTGCGCCACCGTCACCATATCCACCCAATATTTTAAAAGGATAAAAGCTAAAACATCCCGTGTCACCCCAAGCACCAGCCTTCTTACCATTAATGGAAGAGCCAAGGCTCTGAGCAGCATCTTCTACAATTTTTAAATTATTTCCTTTAGCTATTTCCATAATTACTGGCATATTTGCCATCCATCCACTTAGATGTACAGGCATAATAGCTTTTGTTTTAGGTGATATTAATTCTTCAATTTTTGTTACATCTATGTTAAAGTCTTCAGTGACATCTATTAGAACTGGGGTTGCACCAACATTGACAATCGCAGAACAAGAGGCAACAAATGTATGAGCTGGGACTATTACTTCATCTCCATGACCAATTCCTAATGCTCTCAACGACATATGCAAAGCGTCGTAACCACTATTCAAACCGACTGCAAACTTTGTCCCAACATATTTTGCTAAGTTTTCTTCAAATTGTTTTAAGTGTCGTCTATCTATTAGATCGCCATGAGACATAACATCGAAATAAGCGGCATCAAGTTCCTCTTTTATCAGTAAATAATTTTTTGCAGGATTTACAAATGGGACCACCATTAATACTACCTCCACGAAGTGATTTTTCCAATAATTAAATTAAAAAGTTTGTTTTCATCATAATAATATTCAGTCTCGAGTGATTTACTTGCCGGTGCAGGTGAGTCCGGGAGAGCGAATCTAGCAATCGGCTTCTCCAAACTAATCCCGCTTTCCGCAATACACGCTGCTATTTCAGCCGATATACCAAAACTTTTCCATCCTACATCTAGAATTATGACTTTCTTTGTTTTCTTTGCTGAGTTAAGTATTGCATCTTTGTCGAGCGGCTTTACAGATCTCAAATCAATTAACTCAATTGACAAATTCATTTCTTCAAATTTATGCAAAATCCTTTCCATCAAATGTGACATATGCGAAACACCAACAACTGTAATATCTTTTCCTTCTCGAATTGTGCGAGACTTCCCAATTTCAATTTTATACATTTCCTTTGGAACATGCATTTTAGCAGAATATAGTTTTCGATCATCAATATAGACCACCGGATTGGGATCCAACAAAGCGGATATTAATAATCCTTTGGCATCGTAAGCATTAGCTGGCATAACGACTTTTAATCCGGGAGTATGTGCAAACATTGCATGAAGGGCTTGCGAATGCTGTGCTGCTTGCTCACCGCCACGATTTATAATTCCCCAAAAAACTACAGGCACCGTTAATGTGCCGCCTGTCATATAATGCCAATTAGCTGCTTGATTAATAATAGGGTCCATTGCATATAACATAAAATCTATACGTGGATGTACAACTATAACTTTTTTCCCACTAATTGCAGCGCCAACAGCCATTCCCGTCATGGCATTTTCAGAAACAGGTGTATCAATAATTCTATCTTCAGAAAATCTATCAATTAATCCTTTGCAAGTATTGCCAACATACCAAGGACTTTTAACTCCCTGTCCTAGCAAAATAGAATCGTCATACTTTTCCAGAAACTGATGTAGGGCTTCATTTATTGCAAGGCTATACTCTAATTCACGCACTTTATTTGAAGACATGATAGGTTAACTCCTCAGAAGATGGACTATTAGAATTTTTTGCTTGTAGATGCATGATAGATAATTGTTGATCGATTTTTGAAGAAATTCGGTTCATTTTGTCTAGATCAAGTAATTTATTTTTGATAATATATTTTTCCATTCTTTTAATCGGATCTTTTAATTTCCAAGTATCGATTTCTGACTGAGGACGAATATCTGTATGAGTTCCTTGAATATTGTCACTCGGGCCAACATGTCCTCGCATTCTATACGTAGAGAATTCGATGAAGACTGGTCCATAACCTTTCCTGCAATAATTAATAGCTTCTTCAGCTACCCGCAAAACTTTTAATAGATCATTACCGTCCGCATGATATGACTGAATCCCAAAGCCGAGACCTATTTTATGAATAGGTATGTTAGGCCTGGTATCTTTTATAGGCAAGTGAGTAGAATAATAATTGTTTTCGCATACAAAAATTAAGGGGAGTTTTTTAAGAGCTGCAAAATTAAAACACTCATATAAAACACCTTCGCCACTCGCTCCATCACCAAAATATGCCACACTAACTCTTCTCTTCTTCTCTAAGCTTTGAACCAAAGCAGCCCCTAAGGTTAGGGAAATCGTCCCAGCCACAATTGGAGCGGCACCAAGCATGCCAACTTCTTTATCAACAAGATGCATTGACCCACCCCGACCTTTTGCACAGCCTGCTTCTCGAGTATAAATTTCCGAGATCATTTTAAAGATATCCCCACCTTTAGCTAAATAATGTCCGTGGGAACGATGATTACCAAAAATAATATCGTCTTTCCTTAAAAAAGCAGACATGCCGACAGCGATAGCTTCTTGTCCTGTGTAGAGGTGAACTGGACAATTAATTGTGCCATCAAGAATAGGCTTAACAAAACTCTCCTCACATTTCCTTATGAGGAGCATCATTTTGTAGTGATCTATCATTTTTTTGTTAGAAATCTTTTTTGATTTCATACAGACTCATTTACTCCTAAAATTTTTCCAATGGTTTTGAATATGATTTTTATATCAGTAGCAAAACTACTCTCACGAACGTATTTGATTTGTAAGTTTATTTTTTCAGGTCGGATAATTTGTGAATAGGCCTGATCTGCGTCCTTAATTCCTGATGCCGCTAATATTTCTCCCTCATTATGAAATTTTAGGGAAGCATAATCCGTAATTCCAGGACGAATGGTTAAAATTATTTTTTCATCATTACTAAATTGGTCAACAAATTTTTTTACTTCAGGCCTAGGGCCAACTAAACTCATTTCACCTTTAAGAACATTAATTAATTGCGGGAGTTCATCAAGCTTAAATCTTCTTATTAACTTGCCTACACTTGTGATCCTATCATCGTTAGCACTAGTAGATGATATTCCACTTTTTTCAGCATCAACCACCATAGTTCTAAATTTCAACATGTTGAACAACTTGCCATTTAGACCCACTCTCAATCCTTTATAAAAAACTGGACCACTGGAGTCTAATTTGATAAACAAAGCAATACATATCAGAATAGGTGAGAATATTAATAATCCACAAAAAGAAAATATTATATCGAATAATCGCTTCATTAATTTGTCTTCTTAATTAAATAAACAACCTGCCCCACTGCAATGGGGAAGAGTCTCTGAACAAGAAAGTATAATGATTGAAGATACTTTGATAAGAACCTTCCAAGTGGTGGAACAAGCGCACCCTTGTAAATTCCGACTAGTTCCAAATTTTTATCATGTAAAAAAAGTTGATTTAGCCTAAACTTATCGAGTGCTTTATATTCTTTAGAAAATGGATTAGGTGTTTTCCAGTCAATGAGCATAATATAACCGCCTTTGGCACAAACCCGAACCATTTCTTTTGCAATTCTCTCAGAAAGTAAGTCATCTGTTAATGTAGCAAACATTGTGGATTCAAAAACGAGATGAAAAGCATTATCCCCAAATTGCATAACAGAAGCATCCATGTTATAAAACTCGGAATTTGATAAAACTGACTTAGCCTCTAATATTCTTTCATTCAGAATATCAATTCCAGTAATATTTGAACTATTGTATGAAAGTCTGAGGAGATTGAATAAATCGCCCCCGCTTCCGCAACCTACATCTAGAACCTTTGATTCGAACGGTTCATGTTCCACACATCTCAAAGCTTCAATTATAGAACAGTCCATAGCCAATGTTTGAAAAAGAACTTCCTTATTTAATCTCAGGCTATTCCTAACCTTACTTTTTTTATTATAGTAAGAATTATACCAAGCCCGCGTTTCTACTATTCTATCTCCAGTTTCAATCATTCTTTAGATTCGGCACTATATTCTTATTATGGTTTTCACAAATTTCATTTAAGTAAACTAAATAATCGTTAAGAACTTTTTCATTACTAAAGAATCTTTCAAACATTCGCTTACTATTTACTGACATTTCTTTTAGAATTTCCTTATTTGCAATTATAGATTGAATAATTTGCAATAATTGTTCGACATTCCCAGTTTCATATGAAAAGCCACATTTATTTGTGTATAGGAATTCTTTCAGAACTCCTTCATCAGGGCTAGATATTATTGGTAGACCTGAACTGAGGTACTCAATGGCTTTATTATTAATGGTGGCGAGAAAATCTTTTCTATGAGGCATTGGATCAATACCAATTTGAGCCCTTTGCATACCAACAAAAAGCTTTGCTTTATCCAACCAACCAACAAACTCTATAGTACTACTACCTAGTGTATTATTTTTATAATACTCCAATCTTTCGCCATCACCACAAACAAAAATTTTTATTTTGGAGCCTAATTTAGCAATTTCTTCGGAAGTTTTTATCAGAGTATCAAAATCTATTGTCCTAGAAATTGTACCAATACAAATCAAAATCAAATCATATTTTATCTCTATAGGCAACTTTTTGTCCCAAAATTCATTGGCTAATTCCAACTGGTCATTAGGCGGAATCGATGAAGCATAGCTAAATGGGAAAGAGCGGTCCCAAATAGTTGCATGTCTATTCCCTTTTACTAAACCCCAATCAACAAATTCTTTTGTAATTCCAATAATTGAAGTGGCTTTTTTTAGAATTCGCTTTGAGTATAAGGAATATGGAGTTAATACCATTTTAACAAT
>JBHEKZ010000067.1:0-2637 GCA_041859025.1 Melioribacteraceae bacterium
GTGCAGACTTTGACCAAATGATTGTAGAAAAGTTTGTGATTCCAAAAATCTGTGAAGAATATAATTTTACAAATTTGGAAGATGAAATGAAAAGTGCTTCAGGAAAATTCAATGCAAAATATTATGTTCTATTACGCAGAGCCGAAGAAGCCAAAATCACTTTATCATCTAAAACTTCTGCCGAAATAGTTGTTGATGGTTTTGAAGATGAGGACGGAAACGAAATTGATACAGAAATTACAATTACTCGTTCCGAGTTTAATGATTTAATCAAATCAAATATTGATGGAACAATTGAAATGATTAAACAAATTCTAACAAGAAATTCTTTAAAGCCATCCGATTTGCATTTCAATTTAATGGTTGGCGGTTCAACTTATATTCCTTATGTACGTAGTCGTGTAGAAGAAGTTTTACAAATACCAGTAAACTGTGAAATTGACCCAACTACTGCTGTGGCAGTTGGTGCTGCTTATTATGCCGCTACAAAGCCTAAAGAGATTGTGAAAGGAACAGGAACAAAACCGACAACTGCAATTTCAATTAAGACATCCTATAACAAAGCATCAAAAGAAAAAGACGAACTCTTTTCAGCGAGAGTCACTGGCAAAACAGATGGTTTATCATACAGAATAACAAGACAAGATGGAGGTTTTGACAGTGGGTTAAAGAAACTGACAGAAAGAATAAGCGAAGATTTGCCATTGGTTGATGGAGCTTTCAATTACTTTTCTTTTGTGGTTTACGACAGTCAAAATAGCATCATTGAAACAGACATTGAACCAATTGGTATCAATAGCGGTTTCGGAATTAGTGGCCAGCCAATTCCCGAAGACATTTGCCTAGAAGTGGATGATTATGACAATCCAGGTAAAACCCGACTGGTTCTCATATTTCAGAAAAATTCAGTTTTACCATTAAGAAAACAGTTTACGTTTCCGCTTAATAAAGGATTGATTAAAGGTAATGCAGATGACAATTTAATTATTAATGTTGTAGAAGGTTCGCATTTATCAATTCCAGAGTCAAACAAGCCTATTGCGTTCTTAAGAATTGATGGTAAAATGATTAAAAGAGACATTACAAAAGGTTCTGATTTAGAAATTACTGTTTCAATAACTGAATCAAGAGATGTTAATATATCTGCATACTTAAATATGGCAGACCAAGAATTTAAACAGCTTTTTAACCCAAAACAAAGAAATACTGATATTGATTACTTAAAAAAACAAGTTGAAGATTTATCTGAAAAATTAGACTTAGAAATTGAGGAAGCAACGGAAAAAGAGGATTTTGAAACAGCAAGTGCTTTGAGCAAATTAAAAAGGGAAATGGAAAGTGTTAGTGATGAAACAGAAGGCTTAACGAGCGATGATGTTACTGACAAACGCTACCAATTAGAAGAGAAGAAAAGAAAAATTGCACAGGAAATTGACAGCGCAACCAAGAATAAGAGAATACAACAAGTAAAAGCACACTATTTTGAAACAAAAGATGAGTGTGAAAAGATGTTGAACGAACACGGTAATGACCACGAGCGTAAAACGTTTAATGACATTGTTGCCCAAGAAAGTGCATTTTTTTCAACAAATAGTCCTTTGAAAATTCAGGAAAAGTCAGACGAATTGCACAGCATTATTTCCCGTATTCGTTGGAGAACACCAGAGTTTTTAGTTGGTGTTTTCAAGTGGTGCAGAGACAATCACACCAGAATGAACGACCAAGCTCAAGCAAAAAGCTTGGTTGACGCAGGAGTATTTGCAATAGAAAGCAGGAATTGGGAACGCCTTGCAGAAATAAATAGTGGACTTCTAAATTTATTGCCAAAAGGTGCAGAAAAAGAAGCAACAACAAGAATAGGGTTTGGACTTTAAAATCAGCAGCATGAAAAATTCAGAATTTAAAGATTTTCTATTTAAATCAGCCGTCATTGCTATGGCATGCGATGGAATTATTGCCGAAGAAGAAATCAACGAAATCAAAAATATGGTAGTCAATGAAATTTACTTTATGGGCTACGAGTTTGAAGAACCGTTACAGAAAAACATTGATGATATAAAGCTAAACGGCAGAAATGCAGTTAACAAATTCCTGCAGGAGATAACATCAAATGATTTAAATGAACATCAAGAATTATTATTAATCGAGGTTCTTTTAAAGATTATTCTAGCTGACACAAAGATTGAAGAAAATGAACTTCGTTTTTTACATCTAGCTAAGTCTAGATTAAAGACAGATGAACAAACTTTAATTATTAAGTTTCCTCATCAGGTAGATTATTTAGTAGACTTTAATAACTATGGTCAACACGAAGAGTTTACAAATCACATAAATATTTAAACTATGAGCAAGAGATTAGAAGCTAAAATCACCTGTCCTTCCTGCGGCAGTAATTTTGATTTTACATTGTATCGTACAATTTGGGGTGAGTACCCAGAGAATAGAGAGCTTGTCATGTCAGATAAAATTAATGTTGCCAGTTGTCCAAGTTGTAATAAGAAGACAAAACTTCCGTTCCCCTTTATGTACACAAACGCCAAACAACAATTTGCGGTTTGGTGGGAACCTGAATTTGATGCTCAAATTGGAAAAGACAGCGAAGGTTATGTACAAATGATGGGACCAGGCAATTATCTT
>JBHEKZ010000334.1:0-3305 GCA_041859025.1 Melioribacteraceae bacterium
GCCGATAAAATTGCAATGATGCATGAAGGGAAAATATATTTTACCGGCACTCCAGAAGAACTGCTTGCTAGTACTGATGCTGTAATCGAAAAATTTATTCAACGAACCGGATTTTAATTTGTCACGACAAAAAATTAAATACGTTTGCTCAAGCTGCGGGTACGAATCTCTTAAGTGGATTGGGCGATGTCCTTCATGCGATAACTGGAATACTTTTACAGAAGAATTAATTGAGGAAAAAAAGGGCGGCAAAAAGAATTACGCCGGAGATCATCAAATCTTGAAATTGAGTGATCATATTGTTGAATCTGAAGAACGTGTTAAGACTAATATAAATGAATTTGACCGTGTACTAGGGGGCGGATTAATGCCCGGCTCAGTTGTGCTGATTGGCGGCGATCCCGGAATTGGTAAATCAACATTAGTAATGCAAGCCGCGAGTAAAGTTAACGGAAGCGTGCTTTATGTTACCGGAGAGGAATCTGCTAATCAGATTAGCTTACGCGCAAAAAGATTAAAAGTTGCTAGCGATAAAATTTCTATAATGACTGAAACCGATCTTGATGTTATAATCGGCGGAATTAAAAAAGTTGAACCCAAAGTAGTGATTGTTGATTCTATCCAAACCACCTACAAGCCCGATTTTGATAATGCGCCCGGTACTGTAACGCAAATTCGTGAGTGCACTGTTGAACTGATGCAGCTTGCAAAGAAATCGCATTGCGCAATTATCATTGTTGGTCACGTAACTAAAGAAGGAATGATTGCCGGACCAAAAATTCTAGAGCACGTTGTTGATACTGTTCTTCAGTTTGAAGGTGAGCGGAGTTATTCGTATAGAGTTTTACGCGCGCAGAAGAACAGATTCGGAAGCACAAATGAGATCGGCATTTTTGAGATGCACGATGATGGTCTGCATGAAGTATTAAATCCCAGCGAAATATTTTTAAGCGAACGAGATAAACAAACAACCGGATCGGTAGTAACCGCAAGCATCGAAGGTACCCGTCCAATTCTATTGGAAGTTCAAGCTTTAGTTACGCCTTCATCTTTCGGCAATCCTCAGCGTGTAGCAACGGGTTTCGATTACCGGCGCCTTTCTATTCTGCTTGCTGTTCTCGAGAAGCGTGCTAATCTCCGCCTCTCTGTTCAGAATGTGTTTCTGAATATTGCCGGCGGCATTCGTATTGATGAACCCGCCGTTGATCTGGCAATCTGCTGTGCAATTGCTTCCAATTTTTCCGATCAATTTGCCCGAAACGATACTGTTGTAATTGGCGAAGTTGGACTTGGCGGAGAAGTGAGAAGCGTAAATCATATCGAGAAAAGAATTCAGGAAGCGGCGAAACTTGGGTTCAAAAAAATAGTTGTGCCCGCAAATAATCTTAAGATAATTAAATCTAAAAGCGCAATCGAAATTATCAGTGTAGATAATCTTTACAACGCCCTTCAAAAAGTTTTAGTCTAAACCTTGAAAGGATAACAGTTTGATCGAGTACAAAATCGAATCCAATCTTTCTGTTGAGGAATTTATTGATGTGCTGAATGATTCTTCCTTGGGAGAACGAAGACCTGTTGCCGATATTCCCAGAATTAAAAAGATGATTGATAATGCCAATTTAATTGTTGTTGCAAGAGAGAGCGGAAGGCTGATCGGAGTTGCCCGCTCTGTCACTGACTTTTCATATTGCACTTACCTTTCCGATTTGGCTGTCAGAATACAATATCAAAAAATGGGAATAGGGAGAGAGTTGATACGGCAGACAAAACTTGCCGGCGGACAAGCTAAATTAATCTTATTGTCAGCCCCGGCGGCAGTCGATTATTATCCCCGTATCGGAATGAAATCTCATCCTCACTGTTTCATGTTGGATTCTATTGAAGAGTTGAAATAAGCAAGCCGATGAATTCGCTGGCAGAAAATGCAATCACTAAAATGAATAAACTTGGAGGCAGCGGAACGCCTTTTTTGTTTGTTGTTGATTTCGAAATGGAATATCCGATGGTATTGAAAATCGATGAACTTGACTCGTTTGGAATCAAATTCAAATTTGAAGACAAGAATATCCCTCTTTTCAAAAAACAAATTCTCTTCGAAAAGCAGCCGATTAGTTTTCAAAAATATTCTACCGCATTCAATTATGTGATAGAGCAAATAGGTCTTGGAAATAGCTATTTAACGAATCTAACATTTCCAACAGAAATAGAGACCAACCTGACTCTAGGCGAAATCTATATTCATAGCCGGGCGCGGTATAAGTTGCTATTTGAAAATCGCTTTGTGGTTTTTTCTCCGGAATGCTTTGTGAAGATTGAAGATGGAATAATTTCTTCCTATCCGATGAAGGGAACAATTGATGCCTCAATTCCATCGGCAGAAGAAATTATTTTGAACGATGAAAAAGAAATGGCCGAGCATATCACTATTGTGGATCTGATCAGGAACGATTTAAGTATTGCTGCCCGAGATGTTCATGTAGAAAAATTTCGTTATGTGGAAAAAATAGAAACGAATAGTAAAAACCTTCTGCAAATAAGTTCTAAAATTGTTGGTCGGCTCGAACCAAATTACAATGAGCGAATCGGCGATATTATATTTTCAATGCTACCGGCGGGCTCAATTTCCGGCGCACCTAAAAAGAAAACTGTCGAGATTATTCATTACGCAGAGCAAACTAAAAGAGGCTATTATACCGGCGTATTCGGATACTTCGACGGAAGAAACCTTGACAGCGCGGTTATGATTCGCTTTATTGAGAGGACAAATAAAGGATTAATATACAGAAGCGGCGGCGGCATTACATTCATGAGCAATGTTAATTCCGAATACCAGGAACTAATCGACAAAGTTTATGTACCGTTTAATTGAAAGTATAAAAGTCGCCAAGAAAGAGTTTTATAATCTGGCGTATCATCAAAAACGACTGAATAAAGCACGCAAAGAATTATTCGGTCTTGATGATGAAATTGATTTGGCTAAAGAGCTGAGAATTCCCGCCGGACTAAGCGACTCGGTTTTTAAGTGTAGAATGATTTACAATGAAAACATTCTTGCAGTTGAGTTTCACCCCTACGAGACCCGCAATATTAAATCGCTTCAAATTGTTCATGCAGATGATATAGATTACGATTACAAATATGAAGATAGAAGTAAACTTCAAAAACTTTTATGCAAATGTACTGCCGATGATGTACTTATAATTAAAAACGGGTTTGTAACCGACACCAGTTATTCGAATATTGTACTAAGCAAAGGTTCAAAATTCTTTACGCCGGATACATTTTTACTTAACGGAACAAAGCGG
>JBHEKZ010000014.1:0-4367 GCA_041859025.1 Melioribacteraceae bacterium
GCAGGCTCGTCCCCATAAGATTCTGATTGTAAAAATTCTGTTTTAGTTGCTGTTTGTTCCTGGGGAGAAAAAATTGGCAAAGTTTCTTTGAATACAAATACAAAAATCAAAATGATTATTGCAAAGGAACTAAACGCAACCCCTTTGATTACGTATTCAGCAAAAAACTCACCCAGCCGAAATTTACGGCGGAGTGAGTTTTTATGTGAAATATCTTGTTCTATCATTTTATTTACTTAACCGGGAAATAACCGACTTTCGAAACTATTGATTGACCTTCCGCGCTAAGAATCCAGTCAATGTATTCTTTAAGATCACCAGATGGCCTTGATTTTAAGTACATATAAAGGAAACGAGTTATAGGATAATTTCCATTTTTAATGTTTTCTTCTGTTGGAATATAAGCCTTTGAATTTGCATCTTTTTTCACAGCAGCAAATTTAATTCCCTTTGCGTAAGCAGCTCCGCCAAATCCAATTGCGTTTGCATCTTTAACAACAGCGTTAACAACTGCAGATGTACCGGGCATACTTTGCATCGTAGAAGTAAAATCTGCTCCGCCTAAAACATTGTCTTTGAAATAAACGTAAGTACCGCTGCTATTCTCGCGACCATAAACTATAATCTTAGCATCGTTACCGCCAACAGCCTTCCAGTTTGTAATCTTGCCCGTATAAATGTCTTTAATCTGCTGAATGCTCAATTCCTTTACATTATTATTGTCATTTAGATAAACACTCAGACCATCTTTAGCTGTCTTAACTTCAACACCAAGTGAATTGTATCTCTGCTTTAACTTTTCCCTCTCCGATGGCTTCATGGGTCTGGATGCGTTTGCAATATCTGTAGAGCCATTTATCAGAGCTGCTAATCCAACACCTGAACCGCCCCCGGTTACTTGAATTGTTACACCTTGATGAGAAGCCATATATTTTTCTGCCCAACGTTGAGCTAGAATTACCATTGTATCGGAACCCTTTATTGTAATCACCTTATTGTCATAGGTGAAGCCGAAAGCAATTCCAATTACAACTAATACTAAAACTATTTTTTTCATTTTTTCCTCTTTTACTATTACAAAGTTGATAATTTCATTATTAACATGATGTTAAGAAACTGTTAAGTTTTGTTAGAACTTGTACTGAATTCTAAACGTAAAAACGTTATCTCTTAAATCGGAATTAAAACCGGCAAGTTTTGAAGATGTCTCATTGCTTACACTATCATAATAAAACACGAATTTGATGTTATCGTCCCAGTAATGAACCAATCCTAATCCCAATGTTGAATATTTGATATCTCCGCTTCCAAGTTTAGCTGCACTTACAGCGCCTATCTGATCTCCTTCAACATCTGTATTCGGGTCGTAAACATCATACTTTACAACTAACTGATTTTTATCTCCTAAGTTTTGAACAAAATTAATGTAGTAACCGAAAAAATTTCTTAAATAAATGTCACCGGTTTGTAATGCTGTTGGCGATGACGAACTTGAAGCACTTCCGCCCGGCTGCTTACCTGTTATTAATTCTCCGCGTAGTGTGAAATTACCAAGTACCGGCAATGCATAATAAACCTGAAGGTCAAGTCCCAAATAGTTTCTATCAGCAAATGTTGTTTTAGTATCTGCAGTTGCAAATGTTGGACTATCAACTGTATAGATCGATTTGCCGGCAGCCAACTTAACTCCACCTATATAAGTAGAAACACCTCCATCAATTGCTAAATTCTCTTCATAGAAAGGAATTGAAAAGCCAAGACGTCCAATAAAGTCTTTTCTGTTATCCACCTCAGCGTTTATACCATTTCCGGCAAAAAGCCCGCCTTTAAAGTTGAAATAACCTAAAAAATCTTCGAAAGGAATGTATGGTGAATATTCAAAACTGGCTCCCAAATCTCTTTCACCCGGAAAAAGTGTTTGAAACATTCTGGATCTTTCCGGTGCTTCTCTGCTTGACGAGCTGTAACTTATTTCAAAACCAAATGGCCTATCAAAGATACCAGCCTTAACGCCAAATGACTTTAGCCAAGGCTCTTTGAATAATACGTATGCATCCTTCAATCCAAGACCTTTCTCGGTAGCATCAATCTGCACAACGTAATTGGTGATATCGTTATCGTAAGTTACTTTAAGTCTTCCGCGTCTTACTAAAAAACGATTGTGAATTCCGGTCGAGAAGTTACCACCGGAGAAAGATGAAATACCATCGATCTCGGCAGATTGGAATTGTGCTTGAATGTAACCGGAGAGTTTAATTTTCTTTAGGGCATCGACGGTAGCCTTGGTCTCCAAATAGGATTCGTTCAACCCCTCAACTTGACCTTTGAGCTCCTCAATCTTTGCCTTTAATTCTTCTGATTTAGCTTGAGTAGAATCTTCCTGTGCTGAAATTTTCACAGTAATAAGTAAAAGTAAAATAAAAAGTAGGACTGATTTCTTCATCATCTATCTCCATTAATTTGATAACCAAACTTATAGTGGAGATATTAACTCAATGTTAAATGCAGGTTAAGAAATTGTTAAGTATGTGAGAATTCAATTAGTGTTAGAAAGTGCATGCGAAGGTTAATCGCGCAATCAAATCGTTGTTTTTGGCCGCAGAGTAATTAAATAATTCTATGTTTGGTATTACACTTATATTTTGTGTGGGACGATACTCAAGTCCTGCAATAAATAAATTTGTACCATCATTATTAATCTTATCATTAGGGTTCACACTGTCGAACCGCATTAAAACACTTATTTTTTCAGAAATGACTTTCCAGCCCCACATCGAAACTCCAGTTCCGTTCAAACCTTGTAGCGGTTGATTTGGCTGAATTCGAAAATTGTTTTTTGAAGTTACATAGAAAGTCTCAATTCCTGCTCCGAAAGAATCTTTAATTTCATAGTTTAGAAAAACAGCAATCACACTTTTGTTTGGCGTTTTGGTTCTTAATTCAGTTAGATCATATATCTCCGCTAATTCGGCATAGTCAAAGTAAAGCGAGGCTTGAAACGCTTCTGTTGGCTTAAACTGAATCTGCGCATAGTATTTTCTATCCTTATCGCTTTCTATTGAGAGATTAGAATTGTTACCAATTTTAATCCAGTAGTTGAGAACTCCATCAGAAGTAATTCTACCAGCTAAGTCGATGCCAAGATCTCTAGAGTTTACTATTGAAAAAAGATCCATTACAGTTTTTTCAACTGATCTATAGCGCCAGGCTTTTTCTGATAATTGCCAGGCTGGGGTCGGAGACAATCCAACAGTTAACGTGGAACCCGAGAATATTTCGCCCCATTTTAGATAAGCATCTTTTATTAAAAAGCTGAATTTTGATCCGGTACTGAACCCGTTATTTTGTTCCGACTCTAAACGGAGTCTTGCAGAAAAATCTTTATCTATTGCAAAATCACCGGTCAAGTGAATTCGGCGAAACTGAAAACCACTTGAATCCTTAAGAGAATTATTTGAGGAATTTAAATAATAAAAATAATCGAAGAATGACTGAAAATTAAGTTTGTAAGAACTGGGTGAATTCTGAGAAATTGAAATCGAGTTATTTAATAGTACAATTAGAACTATGAATAAAAAGGGCTTGATTCTCATCTAATTTTCTAGAGTACTTTCGTTTACAATTAAGTCTCCTCTTCCCCATTCTTTTAATTTACTCGAAATAAAATCTATTACCATCTGATGTTCTTCAGCCCCACCGCCTTTAACTTCAATCGGTTCCCCAAAACAAATGTTTACTTCTTTACTTGGATCAATCTTGCCAAAATCCTTAATCTTTTTTCCATTGCCCCAAGCATCAGTTAAAACAGCGACTGGAACTATCGGCACATTATTTCGCTTTGCCAGTTTAACTCCCAGGGAATTAAATGTTGCGGCATCAAAAAATTGGCTTCTAGTTTTTTGCGGAAAAATTATAATAGATTTTCCATTTTGAATTCTCTTCGCACCCTCTTCCATAACAATCTTTAAATCCTCACGAGGGTTTTCCCTTCCGACACAAATTGGATCTCGTGCAAGAGCCACCGGTCCAAATAAAGGGTAATCAGCCAATTCTTGTTTAATCACATAAACAACTTTCTTATTAGGCTGAATTATAGAAGGGAGCGACATTACTTCGAGAGTACTCATGTGGTTGGAGATAAAAATTACCGGTCCAGCTACTTTCTTAAAATTGTCAGAACCAAGAAAATGAAATTTAACACCGGTTTTTTCCATACTTCGAACAACATAGACCGAACTGTTTGACCATTCTTCGTCGTTATATAATCCTTTTTTGGCAAGATTATTACTCTTAAAAATAATTTTTAAGAGAAGTGAATAATAATAAAAGGAAGGGAACATTTTTGGTGAATGCTTGGCAGCATCGGT
>JBHEKZ010000039.1:0-3389 GCA_041859025.1 Melioribacteraceae bacterium
TGGAATTTCTGCTACCAGCATCGTTCCATTGTTAATAAATGAATCGAGTTTGAAACTTCCATTATAACTTTCTACCCGTTCCTTCATGTTAATCAAACCCATTCCGGGCCCTTGGCTACGTAATGTAGAAATCACATCAAATCCAATTCCATTATCGGTAACTATTAATCTAATTGTAGTTTCGTCGTATATGAATTGTATACTGTATTCCGTCGCTTTTGAATATTTAATAATGTTGTTTACTGCTTCTTGGACAATCCTAAAGAGTGTAATTTCCAGCCTTTCATCAAATCTTATTTCGTCTCCAATTGCGTTTAACTCTCCGCTAATGCCGGTTTCTTTATTCACTTTGTTTACCAGATTTCTTATTGCACTAATAAGGCCCATTTCTTCCAAAAGTTTTGGTTTGAGTGAATAAGTAATCTCTTTTAATTCTCGGATTGTATCTTCAAGACTATTAACCATCTCTTCGAAATAAACCGTTTCGGAGGATTTATCAGACTTTTCCTTTAGTTTCAGGAGCTTTATTCTAAGCAGTGAAAGGCTTTGCCCAATTCCATCATGCAGTCCCGATGAAATTCTTCTTCTTTCCTCTTCAATTAGCCCGTGTAAATGTTCAGATAGGTTCTTTAGTTTTATTTGGTAATTCAGCAGCCTCTCTTCATAGTTTTTCAATTCTGTAATATCCCTAAAATAAAGCTGCGCCAGATTTAAACTCGATTCCCCTCTATATAGAATTGAAAAGTATTTATTTCCAATCTTTTGGGTAATAGTTCTAGTTTCATTTGTAATTATAGAATTTTCCGGTAATTGAAGTGTCGGTATTAGATCGCTGATCTTTCTTCCAACTATCTCGGAATTTGCAAAGACAAATTTTGTTGCTTCATTTGTCTCTAAAATTTCCCCGGATTGGTTAAGTCGTATAACCGGGTCGGGATCTAATTGAGCAAAGAGTGCCATCATTTTTGCTGACTTAAGCTCAAGACTTTCCTTTTCCTTCTTAAACCGCTCATTGATTGGTATAATACCATACTTATAGAAAAAATAAATAGTTCCGAAAAGGGCAATTACTGCTAAGAGCGAGATGTAAAGCGGATTTTGCGGATCCCGTAACGAATTAAATATTTGTTCATTAAAGTTTATCAAAAAGCCCCTAATAAAACTAGTTTTAACAATTTCGTACCAAATATAAATCATTATTTTCAAAAGAAAATGGAACATTTTGTGCATTGTAAGTACTACTTAAAAGTGTAATTAATTGTATTATTGGGGTGCTAATGCGTAAATTTGACAAGCAAGAACGCTTGCTTGCCATGTTGAGCAAAGTTTATTTTCTATCTATCGCGAAGAGGGAATGTGATTTATTGGGATGTTAGTCCGGATATATTTTCTATTGGACCAATTACTATACGCTGGTATGGTCTTCTATTCGCCGCTTCTTTTATTGTTGGATATCAATTGATGATGGTGATATTCAACAAAGAAGGTCGTTCGGAAAATGATTTAAACGATTTAGTCTGGTACATGGTAATAGGAACTGTTGGTGGTGCTAGACTAGGTCACTGCCTATTCTACAGCCCAGAGTATTATCTTTCTCATCCGTTGGAAATTTTAATGGTTTGGAAGGGTGGACTTGCGAGTCATGGTGCCGCTATTGGTATAATAACGGCTCTTTATTTATATATAAAGGCTCACAAAGGATTCACTTTCCTTTGGATAATGGATAGAGTGGTAATTACAGTAGCACTTTCCGGTTTTTTCATTAGAATGGGGAACCTGTTTAACTCCGAAATTGTTGGGAAGCCCACAGATGTTTCTTGGGCGTTTGTATTTTCGGCAATTGATGGACAGCCGCGTCATCCAACACAGATCTATGAAGCCGTTGCTTATTTATTAATTTTCCTTTTATTGCTAAGAATGTATTTGAAATCCGGCGGAAAGATTAAGGAAGGCAAGCTTTTCGGCATATTCCTTATTCTAGTGTTTGGATTTCGTTTCTTTGTAGAATTTTTTAAGGAAAACCAGAGCTTGTTTGAGGAACAATTGCCTTTGAATATGGGACAACTGCTAAGTGTTCCATTGATTGCTCTCGGTGTTTATGTGCTCAGAATTAAAGAAAAAAAATCAATTAAAATTCAGTAATAACTTAGAAAGAATTACACATGAAATTTCGTTTCAAAATAAATCTATTGTTTGTACTCCTTGTTTCGCTTCCCTTTTTGCTCGCTTTCAGCGGCAAAGTTAAAAAAAGCAATTACAATCCCTCTGCTGATACTCTTCGGTATGATGGAGAGAAACATTTACGTAATATTCGTCAGCTGACCTTTGGCGGCAACAATGCAGAAGCTTACTGGAGCTTTGACGATAAACAACTGATTTTTCAAAGCGATTGGAAAGAATTAAGCAACCAAGGCTGCGATCAGATTTTCAAAATGAATGTTGATGGTTCTCAATTAATAAATGGAAATAAATACCAATTGCTTTCTACCGGAAAAGGAAGAACTACTTGCAGTTATTTTTTGAAGGACGGAAGTATTGTTTTTGCCTCAACACATGAAGGTGGTGCAAGTTGTCCGGAAAGCAAAATGTTTACTGGTGGCAGATACGTTTGGCCTTTATTTGACACCTATGATATTTTCACTTCAAACTCGGAAGGCGCAGATATCAAATTGTTAATCGGTGGTAAGGGCTACGATGCTGAGGCTACCGCCTCTCCTGACGGCAAGTACATTATCTTTACATCTACTCGCAGCGGCGATTTGGAACTTTGGCGTTACGAAATTAAAACTAAAGAATACTTACAACTTACCAACACGCTTGGTTATGATGGCGGTGCGTTTTTCTCTAGAGATTCTAAACACATAATTTGGCGTGCCAGCAGACCGAAAGGTGAAGAAGCCGAGACATATAAAAAACTTTTAGCTGAGGGTTATGTTGAGCCGAAAGAGCTAAATATTTTCGTCGCTGATATTGATGGTAAGAATGTAAAGCAAGTAACAAATTTAGCCGGAGCTAACTGGGCCCCCTTCTTTCATCCGAACGGCAAGAAAATTTTGTTTTGTTCAAATCATCATTCTCAAAAAGAAGGCGGAAGAAAATTTGACGTGTTTATGATAAACATCGATGGAACCGGTTTAGAACAAATTACCAATTCGGGTTTGTTCGATGCTTTCCCGATGTTTTCTTACGATGGGAAGAAGATTGCTTTTTGTTCAAATAGACAAGCGAATAGAAAACCAACTAGAGATACCAATGTTTTTGTGGCAGATTGGATTGATAAACCGGAAGATGTTGATGTAAACTTTAAATCAGTAAGATGATTTTTAATTTTACTTCATTGGAAATATAAATGACCGAAAAAGATTTTGTCGTGAAGTGGATTGAAAAAA
>JBHEKZ010000215.1:0-10895 GCA_041859025.1 Melioribacteraceae bacterium
ATAGCCGAACATATTCAAGAATTACAAACCGATCACCGATTAATGTTGCTTCATCTATTGAATTTCGTCTTAGCAACAATGATAGATAGAAATGCATCTGATGTTGAAATAGGTGGGTTCGGAGCTCAGAACTCTGTTTGGTTTAGAGTATTTGGTAAAAAAGAACGCGTACTTGATATCCCACAATTTAGCGAAGATGAAGCTTCAGCTTTGATTATTTCCATTTTGAATAAAAGCCAAATTCAAACACTTCTAGAGAATCGAAATTTAGATTTCAGTTACACTTTTAAATATGATAAAATTCAGAAGCAGTTGAGATTTAGGTGTGACGCTTATTTTGATCTAGATAGTTTAACTATGAATATGAGAGCTATTCAGGCCTCTGTCCGTCCATTGGAAAGTCTGGAATTTCATCCCTTTGCCGTAAAGACGATGAGCCATAATTATATCAAATTTGGTTTATCGCTAATAACCGGTATTACCGGGTCCGGAAAATCTACAACACTCGACGCAATAATAGATTTTCATAACGATTTTGATCCAAGCCATATAGTAATAATTGCTTCTCCAATCGAATTTGTGCATCGTTCCAAGAAAGCCATTATTAAGCACAGAGAAGTGGGAAGGGATGTTCCTTCCTTCAAAGATGGAGTTATTCAATCTTTGCGCCAAGATCCTGATATAATTGTAATTGGTGAAATGCGCGATCCAGAGACAATCTTAGCAGCTCTTGAGGTTACAGATACCGGACACAAAGTATTTTCGACTCTCCATACATCAAGTGCTGTAGAATCGATCGATAGAATTATCGCCGAAGTTCATCCGAATGAACAAGAACGTGTTAGAAATCGCCTAGCCGACGTTTTAATTTCGGTTGTCTCTCAAAAATTGATTCCAAGTCTCGATGGTAAACGTGCGTTAGCTAAGGAAGTGTTAATTGTTACGCCAAGTGTCAGAGCGGCAATAAAGAACAATAATACAAGTGAAATTTACATGATGATTAACCAAGGTGCTCCGCAGGGCATGGTTACTATGGAACAAGATTTGCTTAGGTTATATCTAGAGAAAAAAATATCCAAAGAGAATGCAGTCGCTTATTCGAATAACAAGACAAGGATTCTCCAGCTGATGAAGGGCGTTTAGTATTGAAACCTATTGTCTGTATATACTGTGAAGGAACAGACGCAAAGATAGCGGCTCTCTCTAAAGAGAAAGACGGTATTAAAATATTGCGCACTGCTTCTTTAACTATGAGCAGAGTATCTCAAAATTCTCCCCATGGCACTAAAACGGCTCTGGCGGAAATTGAGAATCAATCAATGGGAGCTCTTACTTCAGATGATCTATCGTTCGATAGCCTCGATTCTGCGGAAGGAATAAACCCTCATAGGCGCCTCGAAGATACTTCAGATGTTGCATTGTTTAATTCGGCGTTAGCTGGATTAAAAGTTACAAAAATGGATTACATTCCTATTGTAACTGAACCAACTGTAAATTATCATCATTACGACGGCCCTCCTGAAACTAACAAGAAAAAACTACTTCAAACCGTTGTGGCAGATATCCATGCTACTAAAGGCATTACGGTTGAGCCGGATCTGATAGATGTTGTTAGTATTAATGACAAGACAATTCTCGGATTGTTTCTTGAAGGAGATATTCATTGTGTTGGATTGATTAATCAGTTAGCAAATTTAAATAATAAGCGCTACCTAAAAATTCCCACAATTAAAAACGCAGAGCTTGCTCTTTCTTATTACGTTTCTAAGACTAATAAATTTTTCCCGGAAGATTTTTCACTTATAGTTTATATAGGAAAAGAATACAGCAAGCTAATATTTCTTGAAGGGCAAAAACTAAAACATATTGGCAGTACATTAGATATCGGTACTAAAAATCTTCATACTTACGATGTATATTTTTCCAAGATTTTGCTGGAAATGGAAAACGGCGGAGTACCGAAACTTGACAACATCATCATTTGCGGTGAAGATCGTTCCGAAAATTTAATTCTTTCCTTCTTTGGCACGTTTCCGGAAGCAAACGTTACCGAGTTAAAATTCGAAAATTTTGATACAAGTATTCTCAACGAAGAAGAGATACAAAATCTGGCTTTGTATTCTATGCCAATTGCAGTGGCTATTGAATATTTTGATGAGCTGGCAAAGCAACATGTTGGTGCAAACTTTCTACCCAGGTATGTACAGGAAAACCAAAAGACTTTTCAATTTGCTTGGCACGGCTATTTGCTGGTAGCAATATTATTTGCTGCAACTTTCTTCTTTACATTCAATATACTTTCCAATGTTAGAGAACTTAAAGATCTTGATTACGAAATTGAAAGGCTTCAGCAGAGGCGTACGCAAAACCAAGCATTAGCTGATGAAATAGCTCCGCTTTCTGTAAGAATAAATACTTTTGATGCAACACAAGGAATAATTGATTCTGCAGCTATCGGTTCAGGTATATGGAATAAAAATTTATCCAAACTTTCTGACTTTATTGAACGCAGAAGAAGTTTCTGGTTCACCAAAATTGAACCGATTAATCCCGAAGAATTAAAATTGAGCGGCTATTCACTTTCTAGAAGTGTTCTAACCGAATTTGCTGAGCAGAATAAAACAACGTTGTTGAAAAGTATTAATTACGAGCCTTTGCGAGAGAAAAGTGCGTTTTCTTTCACTATGGACTATCGCATAACAACAGATGATACGACCAAGGTTAAATGAGTACTAAGACAAAAAATAGTATCATTATTGCGATAATACTTGTAGGCATTTCGCTAGCGGCAGGCTTTTATGATTTTATTTATCAAAAAGGAAAAGTAGACGAAAAAACTCAGCAGATAAAAGATCTAAAACTTTATCAATTAGATACCGAATATTTGGTACAACAACTGACCGAGTTGAAAAAAAGGGTTGCTCAGCTTGATTCAATTCTTGCCGACAGAAAGTATGCCATTCCGGTAAATATTTCTCAAGCAAATTTTTTCGAATTTGTTAACCAAGTAAGTTACAATTTCTCTCCTGACTCTTATGTTAATATCGAATATGTTGATAAGGAGACTTTCCCGAATTTCAACAGTTACAATTACGCACTTTCCGGAATTGCAGAATTCGCAGATTTATACCGCTTGATTTATGCAATTGAAGAAAGCAAGAATTTGAAGAAGGTCACCAATGTTGAACTATCGAACAACGTTAAAGTTGATAAAGACGGAGATCCAAATTATTTAGTCAACTTTAAATTCACTGCAAAAGTTTACTATTCGTCAGATGAACGCTTTTCATTTAAGGGCGGTGCCGAGAATTCACTCGTTCCAAATCCGGCATACGATATTTTCTATCCTCTTGTTAGGAACGAAATCCCGCCGAATAGCGACGGACTTATGGATGTTCAATCCGGTCAGTTGCTCGCGCTAATTCCGGATGGTGCATTTTTATCAGATGCAAGCGGCAACACATATCTCTTGTGGGAAGGCGATAAAGTTTATCTGGGCTACCTAACAAATATTGATTATCAAAATAACCGCGTGAACTTTGTTCTTAACAAAGGCGGTGTAATTGAAAATGTTTCGCTATTACTACAAAAAGACAAGAAAGAGAATAAGTCAGGTAAATAAAATGAAAAAATTTTTAATGATACTCGTGTTATTTGGGTTAGCAGTTCCACTCTTGGCTCAAATTGACTTAAAAGAAAAGCTGAAGGGTTCAGTTAATCCAGAAGAAATTGTAACTCTTTCGGAAACTATTCCATTTAGTAAAGCTATGGAAGTATTGAGTAAAGTAAGTGAAAAATTAACCGGAAAAAAAATTGTATCGTTGGTTCCTAGTGATAGTCCGATTGGTGTAGAGATTGACAAAATGCCCTACAAAAAAGCTTTGTTCATAATTGTTCAATACAATAATCTAATAGTAGAAGAAACCGAAGTAAATTTAATTGTAAAAAAGAAGGATGCCTCAAAAGAAGCCTTAACTAAAGATGTCTATGTTCCAATAACCGAACGCGAAGTAAAAATATCAGCATTAATATTTGAGGCAAATGTTTCAGATATGAAGGAAAAGGGAGTTAACTGGGAATTTCTTTTATCGCGTTCTGGATTAAGCATCGGCAGTAAAATTGTAACAACGCAGGCCGCTGCGTCTTCGTCTGGATCAACTACAGTTACGCAGAATCCACCGGAATTTAGTATCTCTCCTAAAATCGATTTTACTATGGGGAAATTTGATGGAACTGCTACCGGAATGTTCAAATTTTTCGAAGAAGAAAATCTTGGCAAAATTATTTCACGTCCAACAATTTCTACTATTAACGGCGTTCAGGGCAGAACTCAAGTAGGTTCAGAGTTTTCTATTAAAGAAAGAGATTTTGCCGGTAACTTAATTGATAAGTTTTATCAGAGCGGAACGATTATCGAAGTTACACCGAACATCATAAATGAAGAAGGTGTGGACTATGTATTAATGAAAGTGAAGATTGAAAGGAGCTCGGTAATCCCGGGTTCTATCACAACAGAAAAACCTAAAACAGAAGTAACCACAAGTTTGTTATTAATAAATGGTGAAGAGGCAGCAATTGGCGGGCTATTAGTAAATGAAGAAACAATTAACAGAAGAGGCGTTCCATTCTTAAAGGATTTACCATGGTGGGTATTTGGACTGCGTTATCTGTTTGGATATGACCAAGTTACTGTTGCTACGAAAGAAATTATTACGTTAATAAAAGTTGAGTTGCTTCCATCACTAAAAGACAGAGTGAATGCTAAAAAAGGTGATGTTCTAAGAAAAGAAATACTTGAATCTCAGAGCAAAATGAAGAACTATAAAGAACAAGTTGATAGTGCGAAGTCGGAAATAAAAGAGAAAGAAAAATTGGAGGATGAGCAGAAAAATTAATTTCATCCAGTCTGTAGTTAAAATATCTGCTGATGTTGGACAAATCTAAATTGATGTATGAATACAATTTTTAAGGTCAGACTCCCATGAAGTTAAATGTAAGGTTTCTAATAACAACGTTTGTAATTGTTCTTATCGTTTCAATCTCTTCTACGTTTGTGTTTTATGCTTTAGCAAACCGTGTGTTAATGCAACAGCAGTCAAAATCCTTAATCAACGCCACAACAAATTTTGCTTTCACTTTTCAATCGGAATTACAAAAAACAGACGAAGACTTTAGCGCGCTAATCCCCGGATTAAATGATTTCAATTCCATAAATCTTGATTCAACCAACATTGATTTTTTGTTTACTCTTGTAAACGATTCATTGATTAATACTAAAGAACTGAAAGTAAAAAACAGTTCCTATATTAATACACGCACTTCTTCGTTTACAAAATTTTTTACTGATAACCAGACTTTAGTTTTGAGATATTCTCAATTGTCGAGCGGGAAAACATTTTATTACGGCAGAATGATTACTTCCGAATTTCTAAATAGGATTGGAGAAAAAATTAATGCTGAAGTTGCATTGGTGGTAAACGATTCACCGGTTGAAGTATCTAATCCGGATCAAAATCAAGCTAGGCTGCTAAGTGTAGTCAATGCAACTCGCTCATTAAAATATAAAAACAATTACGATTTGTACTCGGAAGAACTCGATGATGCAGATTTTGTTTCGGCGATATACTCGACAAAATATATTTACTTCCCTCATGTAAAAGTTAATTTTATTGTGTTTCAAGCATTTCGTGAAGGAGTAGAATTTAGAAACTCATTACGCATCGTTATGCTTTTGATTGTTTTGGCTGGAAGCGCAATAACATTTATCATAGTTATTGTTTCGACGACGAAATTACGAAAGCAGATTCAGGCATTAAGCATTGGTGCCGAGGAGACAAGCAAGGGCAATCTTGAACACCGCGTTCCGGTTATGACGAAGGATGAAATTGGACATTTCAGCGAAACATTCAATAAAATGCTGGACGAGCTGGTTAGAAATAAAAAAGCGGAACATGAGTATTCTGAATTCATTGCACTTATAAATCAGAACCCAACGTTGAAAGAAATATCAGATGCCGCGCTTTCAAAAATTATTAAATCGACACATTTAACATTCGGCGCATTATATGTTGTTGAAAAAGAAATACTTCGGTTAATCTCTTCATATGGAATAAATAAGATTTCGGCTCA
The DNA here is from genome assembly GCA_041859025.1 of Melioribacteraceae bacterium. GTDB lineage: Bacteria > Bacteroidota > Ignavibacteria > Ignavibacteriales > Melioribacteraceae > Stygiobacter. The sequence continues at coordinate 6,130 of JBHEKZ010000215.1, forward strand.
GTTAACAGACTCAGAATTTTATTCCGATGCAATCGAAAAGAAAGAACCAATTGAGTTTCATTTTCAAGATAATTTTCCAGAAGTAAAAACCGGGTTAGCTATCGTAAAGATTAAGTTTCTAGTCATTTATCCAATAGTGTATAATAAGGAAACAGTTGCGCTACTTGAGCTGGCAAGTGAATCAAGCCCGGACCCCACAATTGAAAAATACATTAGTTCTATTCATGAGCAGCTGGCTGTCGGTTTGGTTAATGCTAAATCATTCGAGCAACTTGAAAATCTAGTTAACGAGTTGCGTAACCTGAACAGTGAATATCAAAAGCAGAACAAACAGATAAGTGAACAAAATGAAGAGCTAAAACAACTTCATGTTCAGCTTAGAGAAAAGGCGGATGAGCTTGAAAAGCAGCGTGCTAAAGCAATGGAACTTACTAAAGTTAAGTCGGAATTTTTAGCAAGCATGTCGCATGAATTAAGAACTCCTCTAATTTCAATTCTTGGATTAACCGAATTAATGCTTAAAGATTCTGCGATTATGCTTAAAGTAAAAGAACGGTTGAATATAGTTAATAGAAATGGTAAAAAACTTCTTGGCTTAATCAATAATATCCTTGAGTTCTCTAAGTTTGAATCTGGTAAGATTGATATTAAGAAGGAAACTTTTATTCTCAGCGAGTTAATAGATGATATCAAGCCAAATGTAATACAGCAAATTTCAGAGAAAAAAATACAATTCATTTCGGATTTGCCTCGAAACAAAACCATCTTACTCAATACAGACAAAGAAAAGTTCGAACAAATATTGTTGAATTTAATAGTCAACGCTGTAAAGTTTACCGAAGATGGTTTTGTCAAACTGATAGTAACGGTTGATAACTTGACTGATTTACGAGTTTCTGTTGAAGATTCCGGTATTGGAATTTCAGAAGAGAATCAAAAAGAAATATTTAATGAGTTTAAACAAGCAGACAGCAGTACTTCTAGAAAATATGGTGGTGCCGGACTGGGGTTAGCAATATGTAAAAAGTATGTTGAGCTAATGGGCGGACAGCTTACACTCAAAAGTGAAATAGGTAAAGGTTCGATATTTACTTTTATTTTAGTTGATGCAGTGCTTGATTTAGTAGATGTAAGTGAACACAAGTTTTTAACAATGCAACCAGAACCAGCGAATAAAAAATCAGGAGCACCAGTGTCAAAGCCTGTGCTATTAATAACTGATTCGGATGCCACCAAAAAACTTGTCGGCGATTATCTTGCTTCATATGATGTTCTGATTGATTGCGTTGACTCGTGTGATATGGCGCTTGAGTTAATTAAAGTAAGAGAATTTATAGCCGTTATTATGAATCCGCTTCAAAATTCTCTAGGGCTAATTGCATCAATTAAGCTAAGTGAATTGAATGGCTCTATACCAATAATTATGATTCAAATATTAGAAAAACAGAAATATGGATGGCAGTTAGATGTTTTCGATTATGTTCAATCTCCAATTAGACATGAAGCGTTGAAATCAATTTTGAATAAAATAGAAGTTGAAGATAACACCAAACTAAGCAAACTATATTTAGTATCTCGTAATGAAAGTGGGGGAAAATTAATCGAAAGTGAATTAAATAATCTTTCAGAGAATTTGCTTGTCAGCAAGGTTTCAAATCATGAGGAACTTATAGCCACAATTAGACCTGGTGAAACAAACTTAATATTAGCTGACCTTGAATCACTTGGCGCTTATTCTTTAGAGGTTTGTTATGCGTTATCTTTAAGTAAATCATTTAAAAACAGCAGTGTGGTATTTATACTACCAGAGAAATTAGAAGAGAGTTTTACAAGAGATATCTCGCAAAAGTTTGAAGAAATTGCGTTTCGTATAAAACTGCATCCGCTGGATATACTGAAAGTCTTAAGGGATAGACTAAATCTAAAAGATAAGTCCGATAAGAAAAAAATTATGCTTCTTGAAGAAAGTCTTAACGAGAATGAAGTGAACGACTCTTCAAAAAAATCAAGAAATCTAAAACCTACAATTTTAATTGTTGATGATGATGAAGATGCACTTTTTACAGTAGGTGAATACGTGAAGGAAATGGATTATGATACAATCTTTGCTCATAATGGAATGGAATGTTTGTTAATGCTTAATCATGTTGTGCCCGACCTGATACTTCTTGATATAATGATGCCTCAAATGGATGGATTTGAAACTATAAAGAGAATTAGAAATGACAATCGGTTCTCGAAGCTGCCGGTTATAGCTTTAACCGCTTATGCTATGCTTGATAATAAAAATGTAATAGAGAAAAATGGTTTTGATGATTTAATAACCAAACCAATCAACTTTCAGATATTAGCATCAAAAGTTACACAATACTTAAATAACGAACAGCCAGACAGATGAAAAGAATTTTAGTAATTGATGATTATCCGGATAATGTGTTCTTTCTTCAGGATCGTTTAGAAAGAGAAGGTTACGAAGTAATCAAAGCTTATGATGGTGGGATGGGAATTCAAAAAGCCTTTGAAGAGAAGCCCGATTTAATTTTACTTGATGTAATGATGCCCGACATATCCGGATTTGATGTTTGTAAAAAACTTTCTGCTAGTGAAGAAACAAACTTGATCCCTATTATTCTTTTAACTGCGTTAACAGACGCAGAAGATATTAAAACGGGATTGCAAGCCGGTGCTTTCGATTATATAAAAAAGCCATTTAACAAAACTGAATTGATACTAGGATTAGTTCGGCATTGCGATTCAGCGAGATGAATAAGTTGCTTGTGGAGATCGAAAAAATAAAAACTTATGCGGCAACAGTAGTTACGGCAAATCACGAGATCAAACAGCCTCTGACGTTAATTAATTTATCAACGGCAGCTATTCGCAGAGAAATTGTAAAGGATGAAGTTTCCTCGGAAATGGTTTTAAAGAGGCTGGATTTTATTGAAAACGCTGCGAAAGATATTTTGTTAGTACTGGAAAAATTAGGATCGATAAAGAAGCCGGTAATTACGCCTTACGTTAACAATCTAAATATTGTTGATCTAAAGGCGGAATCTTCATCATAGAATTAATTCTTCAATTATAGACAGCATTTCTTCAAAGTTATATGGTTTGTTTACTATTCGGCCAATGTTCAACGATGAGATTAAGTCAGTGTTTTCGGTATGTGATCCGGAAGCCAGAATAATTGAAATATTTGTCTGTTGATTTCTTAGCGACGTAATACATTCTATTCCATCCAAGTCTGGCATTTTCCTATCAATAATAAGCAGATTAGGGCTGCTAATTTTTAACATGTCAAGGACTTCATTTCCTGTAGAAGCACACATTACTTTGTAACCATGAGTTTGTAGAAGCTCGCAAAGAAGCTCTCGTAAAAGATCTTCATCCTCTGCAACTAATATTGTCTTTTGTTCTTCGCTTTTTATTCTTGCGGATGTTACTGCGGCTGGAAAGCATATTGTGAATGTTGTTGTGACATTTGATTCACTTTTTACTTGCATGTTCCCATTGTGAAGTTCTACTATGCTTTTTACAATGCTTAACCCGACTCCGGAATTTTTATCTCTAGATTTAGTTGAATAATGTTCATTAAAAATATTGCCAATCATAGTCGGTTCAATTCCGCATCCATCATCGGTTATCTCAATAATTATTTGATCATTTTCGGCAGAATTATTTGTAGTGATCGAAATATTTCCCCTTTCTACAATTGCCTCTATTGAGTTAGTTATCAAGTTCATAACTACACGGTAAATATCGGAATATTTGGCAGTTATAAGTTTTAATTTCGGCTCAAGGTTTAACGAGAATACTATTCGGTTTTTTTGTTGAAGCGCAAATGAGCGAATAACATCTTGAATAATTGAGTTAACATTTACTCTTCTTGTTGTATTCGATCTATATTTACCAAAAGAATTTTCAATTATTTCAGATGCCAAATATGTGCCGGCTTCAATATTGTTAAGGAGAGAAGCAGTTTCTAAATCCGCTGGATTTTTGTGCTTAAGTAGTTCAACGCTAGTTAGTATTCGAGTAAATATATTGTTAAGATCGTGTGCTAAGTGTTTAAGCGAAGGAGTTTTTTCTTCTGGATGCATTACTTGAGGTTATATTTAATAATTTTTGAGTAAAGAGTTTTTTGGCTTATATCTAATGCACGTGCAGTGTTTTCTCGGTTCCAATCGTTATGATCAAGCGCTTTCTTGATGTGCATTTTTTCTATCTGTTCCATTGTCATTATTGTTCCATCTTCCGATAGATGTGTCGCCAGCTCAAATTCTTCTTTTGGAATGTTCAAGTCCTTAGGTAAAATTAATTCGCCATCAGAAAAAATGATTGCCCGTTCTACCATGTGTTCAAGTTCTCTTACATTGCCTGGAAAGTTGTAACTCATCAAATCTCTTTTAGCTTCAGAAGAAATTTTTTTGTTAGAGCGTATTGGCGATTTTTTCTGCAGAAAATATTCGGCTAATAATAAAATATCGCTGTTTCTATCTCTCAATGGCGGTATAGTAAGCGTAATAACATTCAATCGAAAAAGTAAATCTCTACGGAAATTTTTCTTTTCAGCTTCTTCCATCAAATTCTTGTTGGTTGCGCCAATTACACGAACATTCGAGCTAAGGTTTGAAACGCCACCAATCCTTCTGAATTCGCCGTTTTCTAAGAATCTTAATAGTTTTGGTTGTAATGTAAGACTAAGCTCCCCGATCTCATCTAAAAATAAAGTCCCGCCGTTAGCAATTTCTACTAGACCTTGCTTG
>JBHEKZ010000462.1:0-8826 GCA_041859025.1 Melioribacteraceae bacterium
AATCTTTGCTTGCCGCTGTTCATCGAAGAAGCGAAAAGCAAACTAGCTCCATTCGGATACCAGTCAACCAAACGGTCAGCCATTCCATGATTAGTAACGCGCTGCGGTATTCCTCCGCTTGTTGGAATTACATAAATATCTGTGTTACCATCATAGTTTGCGTTGTAAGCTATTTGAGTTCCGTCAGGCGAGAAGCGCGGAAAAACTTCCTGTCCGGCTGGAGAGCTAAGTTTTACCGCAGTTCCTCCGGTTTTAGATACCAGCCATAAATCTCCGCCGTAATTAAAAACAATTTGTGTTTTGGAAATGTCTGGATACTGAATCATTCTAGCATCAATCTGAGCAAAAACTTGTGCCGAGAATAAAACGAAAATGAATAGAAATAGTGTTTTAGGGAATTTTGTCACGAAGGGACTCCTTTCTATGTTGTTTTAGAAATGACAAATATTAGACGCACTAGGGGAAGATATTCTTCTTCAGAAAGAGGAAACAGCAGCGTCCACCTAAGTCCGCCGCCTTGGTCTGTTAAACCCAGTCTCCACATCTAAACTAAATATCGCAGATAGAAAAACCAACAATAAATTCTCATTGTCTATTAAATAACAAATACTTGACACGGGCTTACCTTTATCGTATAATTACGATGAACGATAAAGGGACTATTGTGGCAAAATCTAAAACCGAAGAATTTTCGCAAGAAGAAAGCAGGCTGGCGGATATAGCAAAAGCACTTTCTCATCCGGCAAGAATCAAAATCCTAAAAATTCTTGCGGAGACTAATGTCTGTATGTGCGGCGAGATTGTGGATTTACTTCCTCTGGCTCAAGCAACAGTCTCGCAGCATCTGAAGGAGTTGAAGCGGGTAGGGCTTATTGAAGGTGAAATTGAAGGGCCTAAAACATGTTATTGTCTAAATACGAACTCGGTAAACGAGGTTTATAAACAACTGCAAAATTATTTTGAAAATATAAATATGGAGTGTAAAAGATCATGCAAAACGAACAAGAAGTAAAAGAAATAGTTAAAGAAAAGTATGGAGAGATAGCCCGCAATACTAATAAAAGTTGCGGCTGCGGCTGTGGTCCTTCATCCAACAAAATTGTTGGCTACACTATTATGAAAGATGAATACACTGGCATGGAGGGTTACGTTGCTGAGGCCGATTTAGGATTAGGCTGCGGGTTACCTACAGAATATGCCAATATTAAACCGGGCGATGTTGTTGTTGATTTAGGAAGTGGTGCCGGCAATGATGTTTTTGTAGCCCGCGCTTTAGTCGGAAATTCCGGAAAAGTTATTGGTATTGATATGACCGACGACATGATTGCTAAAGCACGTAAGAATAATGAGAAGTTAGGGTATGACAATGTGGAATTTTATTTGGGCGAAATTGAAGCAATGCCTCTTGAAAACGAAACCGCAGATATTGTCGTAAGTAATTGTGTGCTTAATCTTGTACCGGACAAGCAAAAAGCCTTTGAAGAAATTTATAGAATAACTAAGAATGGCGGTCACTTCTGTGTCTCTGATATAGTAATCAAAGGCGAGTTGCCGGCTAGCTTAAAAAAATCTGCAGAGATGTACGCCGGATGTGTTGCCGGAGCTGTTCAGCAAGAAGAATATCTTGAAATAATAAAATCAGTCGGTTTTTCGAATATTGAAATCAAAAAGACAAAAGTAATTGAATTGCCGGATGAGGTGCTTAAACTATATTTATCAAAAGATGAAATCTCTCGGTTGAGTGAATTAAAAATCGGCATATTCAGCATAACGGTAGTTGCTGAAAAGAAAGCCAAGGGATGCTGCGATGACAGCTGCTGCAAAAACTAAAAGTGCTAAAATCGATTGTTTTATTCGTTATGAGCCTTCTGTCCGGATATAAAACTTTCAAATGATTATTCACTAGGTGCCGGTAATTTTGCCGGTGCCTAGACTTTTCTGCATCTTACCTTTTATACCTATAAATTTGTTATCGAAAATTATAATTGGCTCTCAAAAAAATACCAAGCGCATATTGTAATGCGAGTTCAACAGAATAAATAATTATATTTCATTCAGTACAAAATGGATTAAATATGGAATCAACCGAAACAAAAAAAGTATCACTCTTTTCCTTTCCCAAGAATTTTTGGACAGTAATTATAATGGAGTTTTTCGAGCGTGGCTCATATTACGGAGTTCGATCGATTCTTTCTGTTTACCTCGTAATGGCAGTTGCCGATGGGGGATTGGGCTTTTCGAAATCCAGTGTTGGTGTTATCACAAGCACATTTCAACCAATGCTTTACCTACTACCAATTGTCGCCGGTGCAATTGCAGATCGTTTTGGCTATAGAAAAACTCTAATGTTTGCATTTGTTGTTATGAGTCTTGGTTATTTGCTGACAAGTATGATGACAAGTTATTCATTGGTATTTGCCGCATTAATTTTAATGGTGATGGGTGCTGGAACTTTTAAGCCGATTATTTCTGGCACAATAGCTCGCGTTACTGATAAAACAAATTCTACACTGGCCTTCGGAATTTTCTATTGGACAATAAATCTTGGTGCATTTTTGTTTCCTCTAATACTTGTTCCAATATTAAAACAGTATTCTTATTCATACGTTTTCATAATGGCAGCTGTTGGTACCGGATGGCTATTAATTTTAAATTTTTTTGTTTATAAAGAACCGCAAAAACCGGCTAACACAAAATCTTTGCCAATTGTTTTAAAAGAAGCATTCCTTGTGCTAAAAGATTTTCGCTTTATCCTTATGATCGTAATTTATTCCGGTTTTTGGATTTTATATTTTCAACAATTTGATTCGGTACTTTGGTACTTCAAGGATTATGTCGATAAAACGCCTATCAACAATGCTGTAAATGGATTTCTAGGAATGTTTATGACAAATCCAAACTGGCAGTTTGATGTTGAACATGTTACGGTTATAAATGCGGGAACAATTATTCTGCTGCAAATTTTTGTTTCTAACATAGTAAAAAATAAAAAAGCACTACCTACAATGATAACCGGCATCGCGATTGGAACGATAGGTATTTCTATTTTAGCAATCTCTACTCATCCATTTGTTTTCATTGCCGGTATATTCATCTTCTCTGTCGGAGAAATGACGGCCCATCCAAAGTTTATTAGCTATGTAGGTCTGATTGCGCCGGAGGATAAAAAGGCGGTTTACCTCGGATACTCATTTTTGTATGGAGTTCTTGGAAGCGGCATCGGCGGAATATTAGGGGCTAACCTTTATGTCCACTTTGTAGATAATCTTAAAAATCCAACCATGCTTTGGTTAATCTTTGCAATGATCGGTGTAGCGACAATAGTAGGGCTTTTGCTATACAATAAATATTTAGCCCCCAAAAATGTTGATGCTTAATTAGGAATGATAATGAAAAAAAACATTGCTGTTGTTATTCTTCTTTTAGTTACGGCTGTATATGCTCAGCATGAAAATGTTCCGCTTGATAATGATGTTTATACTTTTTTAAAAGAAATGAAAGTGAAAGGAGTTATCAGCGGAATTCATGATGACAGTCCAAATATGTCGCGATATGAAATCAAAAACTTACTTAGCAAGATTAGTGCAACTGAAAATTTGTTAAGCAGAACAGAATTGAGTCTTCTCAACAAGTATCAAGAAGAGTTTCTTGATAATGATAACGATAGCAACGGAGATCTATTATCAACTGATGCAACTGTTGTAGAAAAATCTTTTTCTGATTTATTTTCGAGCAAAACGAGTTACACCTATTCATATCGGGAACCGCAAGCCAGCTTTTATTTAAATATATTAGGAAGGTTGGCTTTCGGTCAAACCTTTGAACCGGAGAAGAAAAACTCCACTTTGTACGATATTGGTTTTCGCTTTAGAGGAACTGTTTTTAATCATTTAGGCTATAGCTTATCGATGCAAAAAGGAGGCGTCAGCGGTTCGCAGACATATGCAACGCTATTCGATCCACGTTTCAAGTATAATTTTAAATTTATTGAAGCGATTGAAAATATTGGTAATTATGACTTTGCAGAAGGCTACCTGCGCTATTATACTGAACCAGCAAAGAACATGCGGCTGGCACTTCAATTAGGTAGAGAGAAGTTAAAGTTTGGTTATGGCTATGGCAGCAAGTTTGTAATTTCCGGCGATCATACTTTAATGGATTTTTTCAGACTAAATTTTGATTACGGGGTTTTTAGTTTCACCTCAATAACTGCATCTACTGTTGGCACATATAACGACGATCGCGATTTGAACTACACAAAATATCTTGCAATCAATAGATTCAAGCTGAATTTTCCCAACCTTATTGAGTTTGGGATTGGAGAAAATATTATTTATTCCGGAAGGGGAATAGATTTGGCTTATCTGAACCCTATGATCTTTTACAAATTTGTGGAAATGTCTTTACAAGATAGAGATAATGGATCTGTGTGGCTGGATTTTCAAACTCACTTCTTGAAAAACGTGGAAATAAGCGGCACTTTTTTTCTTGATGAAAACATTCTTTCGCATCTTCAAGAGATGAATTTGTTTTCAAACAAAACTGCTTATCAGATCGGTGCATTCTGGTATTCCCCTTTTTCTATTAACGATCTTACAGTTATCGCAGAATACACGAAAATTCGTCCGTATGTTTATACTCATACGAATGAGAAGAATTCTTATTCAACTTTCGGAGAATCAATCGGGCATTGGATTGGTCCTAACTCTGACGAGTTTTTATTTAAAGCGGCTTATAATCTAAATGAACGGATTAGGCTAAACTGTTCATATCAATATATCCGTTCTGGTGAGAATATTTACGATTCGGAAAATCGTCTTGTATTCAATGCAGGCGGAGATTTATTTGTCCCTTACAGAATGGAAGTGGATCCAGAACATATTAATTTCTTGGATGGTGAAAGAATAAATCAAAATATTATTACGGCTAATATTAAGTTTGAACCGTTCAGAAAATTCTATATTGACTTGATGTATAAGTTAATATCGATGGACAACATTACTAGAAGCACTTCCCAAAATACAAGTTATGTCTTGTTCACAACAAATTTTGAGCTGTAAGCTATTTGTAGATAACAAATTCTTCAAATGCTTTGCGTTTAATATTTGGCACTCGTGCGTTAGGTTTAGGATAACCTACTACAAGAATTAGAAATGCTCTTTCGTTTTCCGGTCTGTCAAGAATCTTATTGAGAAAACCCATAGGGCTGGGCGTATGAGTAAGGGAAGCCAGTCCGCAATTATGTATAGCACTTATCAGTAGCCCGGTAGCAATTCCAACGGATTCGTGTGTGTAGTAGTTTTTTGATTTTTCACCGTTGGGTAAGACAGAATATTTTTCTTCGAAAATTGCAATTAGAACCGGAGCTTCCTCAAGAAAAGGTTTGTGTTTGTCTGTCCCAATTGGAGCTAATGCAGAAATCCATTCCTCCGGAGCCTTCCCTTCATAAAATTCTTGCTCTACTAGCTCAGCAGCGTATCTAATTTTTGTTTTCAACATTTGATCGGTAATCACAACAAATTTCCAAGGTTGTTTGTTTGCTCCGCTAGGAGAACTGCCGGCAGCAAGCAAGCAGTGATTTATTATTTCACTAGAGACGGATTTAGAAGAGAAATCGCGGACAGTTCTTCTCTTTTGTAATTCATTGTTGAAGGTCTTAGATCGAGCAATCATTTCACTTTCTGAAAGTTCGATGAAATTCAAATCTATAAGCTTTGCTTCGCTCATAAGTGTACCTAAAAAATGTAAGTGTGTTTGAGATGAGTTTTTTATTTAGACGCGAATGGAAGCGAAACGGTAATCGAAGTACCCTTGCCGATTGTACTTTCCACTAAAATCTTACCTGAATGTCTATCGATAATGTCTTTACAAAGGACTAAGCCTAATCCTGTTCCTTTCTCGTTGTGTGTACCTTCTGTAGAATGATGGACATCAATTCTAAAAAGTTTAGGAATGTCTTCGGGCTGTATACCAATACCGGTGTCCGAAATGGTAATACAGCTAAACTTTTCTGTTAATTTTGCGCTAACAGTAATTTTACCGCCATAACCGGTAAACTTAATTGCATTAGAAATTAAGTTACGCAGTACAACCTGCATCATCTCAATATCTGCAACCAGTTCAAAGTCGCGATTATATTCCTTTACTAGCGAAATATTTTTGTTTTCAGCGTTAGCTGTTTGAATATCGAAAACAAAGTCCACTAACTCTTCCAGCTTGCATGTTGTTGGTGTAAATTCCATCCGTCCGGATTGAATTCTAGACCATTGAAGAAGATCGCTTAGTAAACGGTACTGAGTTTTTGCAGTCTTGTGTAATTCCCTACTTAAATCCAGAAGTTCATCCTTTGTTAACTTGTCGGCCTCTTCTGCCAGAATCTCGGTTAATCCAAGAAATCCATTGAAAGGGCCTCGTAAATCATGAGCAATTATTGATATGAATTTATCTTTTGTAGCGTTTATTTCCTTTAATTCTTCGGTGCTTTTAAGTAGGTCTGCTTCAACTTTTGCACGGCGACTCATTTCAGTAGTAAGTTCCTCCTTCTGTCTGAAAAAATCTGTTATCAGAGTGGCGATTTTCCCAAACTCGGTTTTACTTTTTGATAATTCTGTTAGGAGAACGGATTTTCCTTCCTCCAAGCTTCTCGAAATTTTTCTAAGTGGCGCAGTAACATAATTAATTAGAAATAATGAAATACTGATAAGCAATCCTACGGTAAGTGTTATTCCAGTTACTAATTGCCAATTTAATGCTTCGGCAGATTCCTTAAGCATTTCCGATTGGCTAACGAATGAAAGTGTGGCGCATTCTTTTCCTGCGTAGTCAAACAAAGGTTTGTTAATGATTATTGAATATTTCGTAGAATCATCTTTTCTGTTTTTCGCGTCTTCAGATAAATGAATCGATGTAGAACTTGATGTAATTAGATTGAAACTTCTGATATATTCTTTAGTCCAGATTCTGCCAACAATAAAGAAACCGCGTGCGGGGGTTTTTCTTGTAATATCCGAACTTGGCTGTACCGGGGCAGTTCTTACTTCAAGCAATCCATGATTAGTATTAATAAAGAAATAATTGAAGTTTTTCTTACTGAACATTTCACTTAGTTCTTGTTTAGGCAGCGGGAACTCAGTAAGACTTTCGTCTCCGAAGGTATTCGTAGAATATGCTAGAGAAAAATCAGTTTTGTAAAGCCATGCAGCATGAGCGTTGTAAGTAGGTAATGCTGTAGCAATTATTTCATCTCCCCATTTCGTGTCGTTGTTTTGAACGCACGTAACCATTTCATCCCAGTATGTATCGTTAAAGGCCCATGATTCAAGCCCCTTTCCAACCAGATATAATATGTTATCTATTAGAATCTGCTTTGAGGCACGTTCTTCTATTAGGATTCGGGTAAGTTTTTTTTCTTCGTTAGCTTTGATAACAAATAGAATTGCTGTGAAAAATAGCGCAAGAAGAGTTATAAGTAAAATTATTTTGGATTGGGTTTTCCCGATTTTCACGCGATTCCTAAATCGAAAATTTTAACTGCACTTATTTAGGAAAAAATGTTGATAGAAGCCACTATAAGTTCAACTTGGGGTGCGCACTTTTACTCGATTCTTGAAATATGAAGACTGCTTAATCTGTTATAACGAGTGGTAAATTAAAAATAAATTGGCTTCCCTTACCTAATTCGCTTTCAACCCAGATTTTGCCGCCTTGTTTTTCGATAAATTCTTTACAAAGAATTAATCCTAAGCCGGTACCAGCTTCGCTATTGGTTCCAAAAGAAGTGTGACTGATGTCCAAACGGAATAAATTTGATAATGCTTTATCATCCATACCGACGCCAGTATCTATAACCCGAATTTCAGCAAACTTACTTTGTTCTTTAATTTGGATAGTTATAGTTCCGCCTTTTTCGGTAAACTTAATAGCATTTGTAATAAGGTTTCTGATAACAGTATTCAACATATCTTCATCGGCATAAACATATATGTTGCTTTGAATATCATATTTAATCTGAATGTCTTTTCTTGCAGCAGTAGTTTCCAATAATTCTAAGTTTACCTTAATCAAATTTGCTAGTGGAATTTCAGATGGATTAAAATCAATTCTACCAGTCTGAGATCTTGACCATTGCAATAAATTTTGAAGAAGGTTGTGAGAAACTTCAGCGGATTTTTTCATTTCTTCTAAATAAAATTTACGTTCATCATCGCTAAGTTCGCTGTAATCAGTAATAAGAAGATCTGAAAAGCCTAATATTGTAATGAATGGATTTTTCAAATCGTGAGCAATTATTGAAAAAAACTTGTCTTTTGTATTGTTAAGTGTCTTAAGTTCTTCAGCAATTTTTTGTGTTTCATCCGAACTTTGCTTGCGTGCAATAACTTGTGCTACTTGCTCGGCAACAAAAATTAGAATCGACATTTCTTCTTGGCCGAAGGCTTTTTCGTTTTCATAGTCTTGGACAACAATTACACCAATGGTTTTGTCGGAAACTTTGAGTGGAACGCCAAGCCAAATAGCTTGCGGCGCACCAATCAATTCAACATCGCCATTTCTTCTTAATTCCAAATCTCCTTGGGCGTCAATAAGTGTAGGCTTTCCGGTTCTTAAAACATATTCTGTTAATCCACGTCCAACTTTTTTTGGTGCTTGAGGTGGATCGTATTCATCAACAAAGTAAGGAAAGGAAATTGTGTTAGATTTTTCATCGTATAGAGCAATATAAAAATTCTTTGCGGACATTAATCTGCCGACCACTTCATGAATTTTCTGATACAGACTGTATATGTCTGAAGCAGTATAAGCATACTCCGATATATCGAATAAAGC
>JBHEKZ010000248.1:0-6352 GCA_041859025.1 Melioribacteraceae bacterium
TCCGCTGAATCAATGTCCTTTGCATTAGTGATCCGTTGGGTAGTTTTCTGAATATCCTTCGTTCCAAAACACCGAGATAAAAACTCGGCGGAATCCGGATCCTTTATTCGCAAAACTATTTTTGTCGCTGCATTGTCCGTGATGCGATTCAAAAATCCTTTCGATACCTCTATTACATCGACAATACTTTGATGAGAAAAATGAAGTGCAAATCCTGCAGACCTTGCTTTTGAAATCAGATCTGCAAATTCAGGACAGACAAAAGTCGCAAACTCGTCAAGATAGACTGGAACGAGTTTTCTTGGTTTTGCCTGCCCTCGTTCCCTATACGCCGTTCCGGCCAAAAAATTTAAATGGTTAATAAGAAGTTTTCCGACAATCCCGACAATCTGGGGTGACATGAGACTTTGTAATCTAAAATAAATTACTGATCCCGATTCTGCATCTGATAGATTTATCTTTGACTCGCAACTCGGCGAAAGAATCTTTTTTAGATGACCAAGCGTAAGTGATTTAACTTGATCGCGAAGTCCAGACAAATCCTGAAAATCCTTAACAGCCAAAGCCTGTGGAAAGTCCGCACTATTGACGTAATGTGAAAATGAATTTGGAGTTTCAAGAATTTCTGAAATATCTATAAGATTTGGATTTTTACCATTAAGTTCATAGTATCGTTGAAAGACTCTTTGAAGTGACGATAACGCTTTTGATTTATAATATTCTTCACTCCATGTAAGCGAAGAAAAAAGACGTTGGGCTGCCTCTAGCGGAGATCCCGACTGAAGTGGATCATATCCAGTAGAATTTTCATCTGTCAGATCAAAAACACGAAGTCTATCTGACGGAACCCAATTGTAGAGTTCGTTTAAAAATGAAGTATCACCTTTAGCGTCCATAATGATGCTACCTAAGCCGCGATGAACATCTTGTCTTAGAAAGTTCAGAATAACACTTTCAGTTTTTCCTGATCCAGTTGCTCCTAAAATATGAATGTGCCTGGTTCTAATTTGATCAGGAAGATAAATACTTTCATCCATTTCGCAATCTCGGCCCATTACGATTGAATGTTCTGATGGGTGTAACAGACTTTCCGGAATTTCCTTTATTTGCTCCAGTCGCTTTCTATTTGTCTTACCCCAAGGTGACAGAAAATGAAGCGCTAGAAGAATTCCGAAAATCAACAACCCTGTGCTTATTAAAACAACGAGCGCACGATCAATCCCAGTAAGATTCTGAAATCCATCAAAAAGCCAGAGACAAATAAGGCAAACTGGAATAAGCGCAAGAGTAGAATAATTTTGATCGTTCATTATCTTTGTCCTGGAAAATAATCAGTTAGTTCAACGAAAAATTCAGTCATTGGTTTAAGAGTCAAAACCTGAGCCCGATTGTGCGCCGTACTTGCATCGGCTTGAAACTCTTGCATAAGCCCTGCCGCGACAGCGCGAGCAACTAGAGTTTTGAAATCACCGTTATCAGCGCTGGCGTCCACCGTATTTGGATTATTTGCAGCAGAACGAATTGCAGCCCTCGCAAATATTCCTTCTTTCTTTGCACCATTGATTCCATAGGTGCCATCTAAGCTCAAAGCCCTTGCAGAAATAGGAACGGCCAAATCAATTCTTCTTGGATGTCTAACAAATTTAAAATTCATTGTGATTCGTCCGGTTCCACTTTCGGGACTAGCATCTCCAATTATTGTTGCGCCCATAAATTCAGAACCAAGCCCAGCATCCATTACTTGAACGTGAACAGGTGCGTTTGAGAAAGTTTCAACGACATTCATTAAGCGAACTCGAACGATTGTTCCTGGTGAGCGTTTTGAAAAAGCATAACCACCCTTACCACTACCCCCACTAACATTTTGAGAATGAAAACTTATGATTTGTGATTGTTTTTCTGGTCGATCATTTTTTGAATCAGCTTTTCGTCTATCAGTTGGTTTTGATGGTTCATTCATTGATGATTCCACCATCTTAAAAAATATAATGGCGCTGACAGGAATTAGAAAGAAGACAGCAACATCTTTTGCTAAAAGTGAAAGTTGGAACCTAGGTGTGCCACCAGGATAGTCTTCTTCTAACCATCGTTTTAGAAGTCGTTCTTTCTGTTTTTGAAATGACTGATTTGATTTCATCGACGGCCGCCTTTCAGTTCAGCTGTATACGGTTTTGAGATACCCTTTATAGGAACAATAATACTTACGTCTTTAAAATCAGCTGGGATATTGGGTTTAGTAAAAATCAATCTAGCTTTAACAAATGAATCCCTTTGAGCTTCGCGCCTTTCGGACCAAACTTTCACCGGATTAATGATTCTATCTTTATGTTTGATACGAATTAGATCCCAGCTTGGAGAAATCTTCCCTGTTGAATCTGCGGCAATTACAAAATCAATCGTTAAGTAATCTTTTTTAGAGTCATAGTCTGATGCCTTTAAATGAAGTCCCCGCGAGTACTTGATTTGAGCAGTAACTTTTACAACTTCAGAAACCTTCTGAAGTTCTGTATCAAACTTTTTATAATATGTAGGTTCGGACTCTTCTGAAGCCGTCAAAAGAAATAGTTTGGTTTCTTTTGACTTGAAGTAAACAAACATGTTTGTCGTAGCATATGGGCTCAGTGGTTTAATCACAATCGAGCGATTTAGTTTTTCAACTAAAAATAAATTTTGATCTCCCAATACAACCTGTGTTGGAATCTCTTCAAATTCGAGAATAGAACTAAAGCCTTCTTTTAGGAAAACTGGAAATGCAGTTGGACCAATTGTTGAATTCGCAAATGCTTGTGATATTAGAAATAAATATATAAACATTACTTTCCTCCTTTGACTGAGTTTCGGACATGATTTGCATACCTAGCCGTATTGGCGGCCTTCATTCCAAACGATGCAGCTGCTGTTTTTGGAGTAGCCATCATCACAGTTTTTAAAACTCCTTTTCGTAACGTATCCCCGACGCTTAAGTTCACTCCATCTGCCAATTGTGAAACGATAAAAGGTGAAAACAGAAGTGCGATAGCAATAATGAGGTTCAAAGTTACTATTGTTATCAAATTTCCTTCCACAGAATATGCAGAAGCAAACGGCAGAGCTTTTAAAAACGCTGAAAGAACCGACCAGATCACAGGCCAGCACGCTACCTGAAACATAGATTTAAAAAGTCCTTTTGTGATTCCACTGGAGGACTCAAATAGAGTTCCCAAAATTAGAAATGGACCGAGCGCGACCAGTAAAAACCAATAAAAGTGTTGAAATGCCAAAAGAAAAATCTAGCAACAATCAAAATCACAAAACTGATGATTACCAAAAAGCCGATTAGAAGATCGCTTCCAAGATTCAACAACCCCTCAAGATCAAATGAGTAGGCTTCTGCCCTCTTAGATGCCGCATCTAAAACCATATCAATTCCGGTCATGTCGTCTATGGATCGTGCCACCTCAACACCAAGAATCTGGCTAAATTCTGCAATTGTCGGAAATGAAACTAGCAAAAGGGCTACAATAATTAAACGCTTCAGACGAACTATCACTGCACCACTAATTCCTAAATCAGAAGTGTATCCCAGTGCTACTGAAACTAGAAAAAGTGGTAACAGCATTTGCCAGCTCAAGTGACTTGTGTGTTCATATATTTGCCGAGCCACTGGCAATAGTTTTTCATATTCTTCGATAGCTGGTATTGAATAACTCATAAATTTTTCCTAACTCTCAAAACCAATTCTGAAAATTGAGAATTTTTCTGACTTAAATTAGTTGAAAAAGATTTGAACGAGCCTCCACGAGTAGCTACAGACCTTGTTTCCCGTTCATTTCCTTCCGCTAACATCTGAGCCAGTAAACTGGTGATGTGGCTTTGAATGACCTGAGATTGCGATTCTAAGGCAATCAAGGTGCCGACTCCTGATGCGGTAAGCTTTTGCGCTACCCCAGGAGAAGCGTCAGCTCCCCTTCGTTCCATTTCTTTGCCGGACTTAAATGTCGTGGCCGTTTCTGGACCCACGCGCGCCACAAGATTCATTGCGCGAGAAAGTTCATGCTCAATTTGATCATATTTTTCAGATCGGTATTCTTTGGGAATGGTATGGTAAACAATCCTCAGCCGATTCAATGCCTCTCGTGGATCTTTCCATTTATCCCATTCCGATGGTTGAACAACTTCAGCAATTGTCCTTATTCTATTTATACGGTCTTTGATGCCCCTCATTTCATCGTTCATAATCTGACTTTGGCGCTGAAGCTCATACATGGTATGTAAGGTGTTAGCAACGATCTGTACCAGCAAAGGCAAATCTCCGCCAAAAAAATCTGCCTTTGCAGAAAATGGCGCAATCCAGAATACGGCGATTAAAATTAACTTTTTCAATTTTCTTCCTTTCGTATAGAGATGTTTTCGGTATTGGCCAGTTTGTAAAACTCAGGTGTCGGATAAAGTCTAAATATCTGACTCATAGTTGGACTGAGAGCGAAGAACTCTGAATACACTGGTTTTTTAGATGTCACAGATAAGGCTCTAGAAATATCAGAGTCCGGTAAATCAAATGTTTGCTTCAAGAATTCAGCGGCAGCTCCATTCTGGAGAAATATTTTCGTGAAACTATTTGTGAAAATCATTTTCGCAAAGGCTTCGTCCCCATAGTCAGCCAAGTTCTGAGTAATGGAAACAATACCAGCTCTATATTTTCGAAGCGTTCGGTACATTTCTTCTAAGAAACTTTTGCTTTGCGCGAAGAATCTCCACACTTCATCAAATACTATGAGTGTTCGAGAATAGGTTCCCTTAAGAAGATCACCCCACAGGAGTTCCGACAATAAAAGAATTGTTGTTCGCTGCAAAACGGGATCGGCATCCAGCTCCTTGAAATCAAATGCGTTTACCTGAGCGCCGATCATGCTTTGCAAATCTTCACGGATGGGAACATCATCAAGTGCTAGATGCGGTTTTAACCAGTGAGCAATATCTTGATAAAATCGCTCGGGCTTTTCACTAGCAAGCCTCACAAGTTCGGACATTTTCAGGTTTGTACCTTCTAAATGTCGAAGCAAGTCGTCTATGGCCACTCGATGTGCCTGGGTGATATGACTTCCTGACCCGCATACAGTTTCGATGAAGGTTCTATAAAAACCTGTTCCATTTACTGGGCGTAACCGCAAAAAACTTGCGAGCAGTCCGTGCGCTTCTTCCACCGTCAATAATTGACTAACTCCACCGTTGGCTTCAATGATTCGTCGATAAGATCCACCTATATCAAAAATACAAAGCCTTGTTCGCGGCTCGTCTTTAAGTACAGAAGACAGAATTGCATTCATCAAAAAACTTTTACCTGACCCCGATGCCCCACAGATGAAAGAGTTGAAATTCAAATTTTCTTTTGAAAATAAATTTAAATGCGAAACCTCATTGCTCCGTGACCGCAACGCTAAAGAAGAATTATCGTTAGAACGTGAATAATCGTGAAGCAGTGGCAAAACATGAGCTAAATTTTCAGAAAGAATTGGTAACTTTCTAATCCCAAGTGTTTTGCCGCCAGGTAAGTGGCTAGCGATCACCGGAAGCGTACCAAGCCCTTCTGGGTACAGTCCGGCATTTCCAATACCAGAAACCAATCGCTCAAAATCATTCGCTAGATCTTGAGTCTCTTGTTCAGTTCCTGAAACAGTTAAGCCGATTGAAATTTCAAAAAGCGTTTCCTTTGAAACCAGAATTCGTTCTAGGGTTTCTTCCGAAGAACTTAGAACAGAATTTGACTCTATATTTTTGACTTCTAGCGAACTCGTTACAGAAAGCGCATGACTTACTCGACGTTTGGTTTCAAGTTGGCGTTTAATCTTCTTTCTATCTGGGATCTGAATTTTGATCGACAAAGTAAAAGGCGACAAACATTCAAACACTGGTTGCAGACAACCTTTCCAAGTTACTTGAGGAAGTTCAGTCAACGAAAGTACTCTAACAGTGCTTTTATCTGCACGGATACAATCTTTCTCCCAGACAACATCTGGTAAATTACTTTTTCAATTTTCTTACCGAAAATTGTTGAAAGATATGACTTCCACGTGTCTTCGGAAAGTAATCGTGAACTCAGTTTCAATTCATTAAGGACTGCTTGAAAATGCGAATAACTTTCTTCCTTCTTAACTTTTTCAAAAACAAGTACAGTCGTCTTGAGTCCTGTAATTTCATGCTCCTCTCGAGTGCGAAACAAAACAATCTGAACATCAAATGAATTTGGAAGTCTTGATAACAGCTCGGACAATTTTTGAAAAAATGAATCCGAGCTAGTTCCTTCTAAATTTTCTTCAAATAGCCCAAGAGAAAGAGGCTCCATTTCAAAAGATTTAAAAATAGAGCCATCGCT
>JBHEKZ010000089.1:0-3130 GCA_041859025.1 Melioribacteraceae bacterium
AAATACATATCCCAAATAATTCCAGTCATAATAGCTGTGTTTGCAGTAAAAAATATCCAAGCTGCTTTCTGTATTTTATCCAAACCGCTTTGAAGAAAGCTGCCAAGAAGCATACCAAGAATTCCAGTAGAGATTGCGGGAATTGTACTAAGCAAGCCTTCGGGATCCCAAATTTTTGTTTGTCTCCAGAGATGGTTGGACAAAATTTGATTATCTAGCCATGCAACAAGATTTGGAGCTATTTCTTTATTTGTAATTTTGTCTAAAATTGTTGGATGCGAAAGATCGGGGCTACCGATTCCGGGAACTGGAATTAAAGTTACTAAAGCCCAATAAATAAATAGAAAAGCCGTAGCTAAAATGGCTTGTGTTTTCCAGTTTGTTTTAAGATAGATAAAAGAGGCAAAGAAATATACTAGCGCAATTCTCTGTAGAACTCCCGGGATACGGATTGTAGAAAAGTTGTACGTAGGAAATCCGGCAAGCGCAACACCAATTAGAAATATCATTATGCTTCGTCTGAATATTTGCAGCATAAGTTTGTTTTGATTGTCCCCTCTTTCTTTTCTTTTAGAAAGAGAAAGCGTTATTGCAACGCCTACAATGAAAAGGAAAAAAGGGAAAACTAGATCAGTAGGAGTGCATCCGTTCCAAGAAGCATGTTCGAGAGCCGGATAAATATTTCCCCAGTCACCTGGATTGTTAACTAAAATCATTCCGGCAATTGTTAATCCGCGGAATATATCCAGAGACAACAGACGGTCTGTTTTATTTTCCATGCCCTTATCCGTTTAGATTAAGGAAATTCTTGGAATGTAATCCACCCTTAATTAGCAAAAAGGACTTTAGAGAAGTTGGGTGTTTTGTTCTTCGCCATTACCATCAATAGAGTTATAACCTATGTCCTCTGTTGAATCGGAATCATTCGAATCTTCAAAGCTAACCCGTAGTTCCGCAAAGTCTCCTTCGCGAACTACCTTCAATTTAAAATCCCAATCGTTACTTCTTCGAGATGGATTTAACTTTATTTGTTCTTGGGGTTCAAGTGTAATTTGTAACATTAATCTCTAATTAAAAGTGTGGTGAGCT
The DNA here is from genome assembly GCA_041859025.1 of Melioribacteraceae bacterium. Taxonomy (GTDB): domain Bacteria; phylum Bacteroidota; class Ignavibacteria; order Ignavibacteriales; family Melioribacteraceae; genus Stygiobacter. Next base: position 1,090 of record JBHEKZ010000089.1, read on the forward strand.
TTTAATTTATCTTGAGTCAACTTATTAAAAATGTTTTTTTATTCCTAATAAGAAAAAATATTTTTTATTTGATAAATACTTTGCTTGAATAAAAGTCAACAAGAAAAATATTTTTTACTAAAACGTGATTTCAATCTTGTGTTTTACAAAAATTTTTTCATCTCCAATGTTTTTAATGAAAAGTTTTTTGTTTTCGTAAACCGCACCATTAACCGATTTGATCAACTCGCCGTTTTTAACACCCAGCTCGTAATTTTTATTTGGTTTAACTTCACAAAAGATTGTTAGTTTGTTTCCACCGAGTTCTTGCGATAATATTTTTATCCCTTCGTTGGTAGAACCGATTGGGAAAACCTGATCTAGCATAAAAATTGAGACGGCCGGCTTATATTCAACATATACCTTTGCTTCTGCTGCCAGATCAAGAGTAATCTTAAGTTGCTCTGATTGACTATGACTGATCAGACTTGGATTAACAGCAACATTGTTTACTTTTGCAAAGAGTACTTTAGTGCCAAGAGGAAGTTCGGGTGAAAATTCAATTTGAATGTTTTCTCCACCAGTTTTCTTAACAAGTAACTCCATGTATTCTTTTTCCAATTTCACGTCAAAGTTAACTAAAGCAGATTTTAGCTTAACATTATTAACATGCAAATAGCCCCAATCTGCCGGAAGCTTTGGCCCAAAAGTAATTTTATTATTTAACGCGTTGACATCTAGTCCAATCAAGCCCCGTACCATAGGAAAAACATATCCGCTAACACTAAATCCTTGGTTATGATAAGCCTCGCCCAGTTTTGTGTTAATATCGCCGGAAAAAACTTCCGGTAAAATTCCTAATCCATAGTCGAAAGAATGCTGAGCAGTGTTTCTTACAGTTTCATAGCCTTGCAAGTTAAAATGGGTTGCAAACTGTGCGGCTCCTATGAAGAAAGAAGTAAAAGGCCAAATTGTTCCATAGTTATAGTTTGTCGGTTCATACATAGAAGATTTGCTGCTTAGGTTGCGAATTCCCCAATCAGTTACCATATCGCTTTCATTAAACTGCTTGATTGTGCTTTCGCTTTTCTTTTCATCATATAGACCAAAAAGAATTGGCGTGGCAGAATAAATATTTTTATCACGGACTTGCTTGCCGTCTTCTGCAGCTCCAAAACTGTAAAAGCCCAAGTCGTCTACCCAATAAATTTTTTCCAACGCATGCTGAGCTTTTGTAAATAATTTATCGGCATCAGTTTCAATTTCCTTATCGCTACAATATTCCGCCATAAGCTTAACTTCTTTTATAGCTTGCGTCCACAAACTTTGCGTGTAATTATCATTAAATATTTTTACGAGTGTACCAAACTCCAAAACGCCAAGCCCGGCTCCTCGCAAATCCATTAGGCCGTCTCCGTTACTGTCTTTGCTCTTACACCAATTATATGCTTGAACAATTGACTTCCAACTTTGTTTAACAAATTCAACATCACCGCTCTTTCTTAAATAATCTCCCATTGCTACCAAATACCATGGTGTAGTATCTGCATGGTTGTATCCGTAGTGATAATCATTCCACCAATCAATTAAGCCGTCGCTTTGAGAAAGCTCGTGAGACATTTTTCCAATGTCTGCTACTTTATCAGTTGGATTTTTTTTGCGAATCGGAAAATTTTCTTGCCGTTGCCATTTTTGGGTAAACTGTAATGCGTCTTTAACTGTTGAATAATCTCCATATGTGTTCATAGCAAGAGTATTTATGAATGCATCGCCGCCAAAATACCAACCAAATCCCGGACGACCACCGCCGCCGCTTAATCCATAACCAGCTACTAAACCTTTGCCAAGCGATGCATTATCAACAACCAAATTATTAAGAGCAACTTTTCCATACTCGTAAGCTTGGTTTAACTTTTGATTAGGTGTGATAACTTCTACTGTGTTTCCCCTGAGGCGTTTATAATAATTAAGATTATCTCTGTAATATTTTTCGATATTATCTACTAAATCATGATATAAAGTTTTAACAGAATCATACTTTGTTTTAATAGGGGAGCCGGCG
>JBHEKZ010000546.1:0-9643 GCA_041859025.1 Melioribacteraceae bacterium
TCTGTTTTTTCTTCGGCTTAGTATCTATGTTCTCTACATTAAACTCAAGAAGAGATGCTTGAGTATCAATCAAAGCTTTGATTCTGGCTACTAACAGCTTTTTCTCTTCCCTAAGTTTTAGAACAGAATCTCTTGTTCTATTTGCTGCTTCTTTTGCATTCTCAATCATCTGAGATGCTTTTAGCTCAGCCTCTTTTAATATAAGCGCAGTTTGTTTCTTTGTTGATTCAACAGCTTTCGAAGAATTTTCAGTTGCGCTTAATAGTGCCGTCTGTAAATTCTTTTCAATCCTTTTGAATTCCCGGAGTTGCTCTTCGGCTCTCTCGAGATCGTTTTTGAACTTATCATTTTCGGATTGCATCCGTTCAAATTCATCCGAAAGCTTTTCGAGAAACGCTTTCACTTCATCGCGGTCGTATCCACGTACAGTGCGATTGAATTCTTGACTTCTGATACCAAACGGAGTGAACTTCATTTTTCCGCCGCTAATTATAATTTCGTTCGCCGAATATTGCTGTTCCAATTCTAATCATCGTTGCGCCTTCTTCAATAGCCAGTTCAAAATCGTTAGTCATTCCCATCGATAATTCGTTTATCAATATTCCATCGCTTTCAAACTTGTTCTTCAATTTTCGCATCTTAATAAAACTATCGCGAATAACTTTCCAGTCATCAGTGTATGGAGCCATTGTCATCAATCCGTATAGCTCTAAATTTTTCTGAGCCAGACAAAACTCTGCCAACTCAAAAATGTCTTTCTCGTTTGAAAGCCCAAACTTTGTCGCTTCGTCGGATGTCTTAATTTCTAAAAGAACTTTTTGCCTCTTGTTAATCTGTCCAGCTTTCTGATTAATCTCTTCAGCCAGCTTAACTGTATCTACAGAATGAATAAACTCGGCAGATTTGATCACATATTTTATTTTATTCGACTGCAGATGCCCGATGTAATGCCAGAAAAAATTCCCACTGATTAGCTCTGACTTGTCTCTTAGCTCTTGCGCTTTGTTTTCACCTAGGTGAATAATACCGCAATCTAAAACTTGGCTAATCAGTTCGGTAGGCTGAGTTTTACTGACTGCGATCAGTTTTATATCAGACCTTTCGCGACCGCACTTTAAGCAAGCGGCACTTATTTTTTCTTCTACTTTTTTAAGATTTTCAGCAATCATATCATAAAAAGAGGGTGAAAATCTATCCCTTTGAGTTATAAAAGTCAACGAATTACAGCCCAATATAACTAAAAAGGGGCTTCGAAAAGCCCCTTTTACAAGTCAATTTACAATGTATTTTCAGATCAGCTGCAGCCGGTTGTAGCGCCGCAAGTAGTACATTTTAGGCAGGTACCATTCCTGACCATGGTCATACTTTGGCAATCGGGACAAATATCGCCAGTATAGCCGGCTTCGCGGGCCTTCATGATTTTCTGGTGCTGTGTCATGGCAGCATTTGTTCTATCGGATGAAATATCCAGCTGGATTTTTTCTACCGGCTGAAGTAAATCATCTTTATGAATTGTTGTTTCGCTGATTATTTCTTCACTAACATAATCCGGCTCAATAGTTAATCTATGTTCTGACTTTACATGCTCTTCTTCTTCAACATGCGCCAAGTCGTTTCTGTTGAGATATGTAACAGCTAGTTCTCTGAAAATGTAGTCGATAACCGAAGTTGACATCTTAATTCTCTTATGTCCGCTTACAACACCGCTCGGCTCGAAACGTGTAAACACAAAAGCATCCACAAATTCTTCCAGCGGAACGCCATGCTGCAATCCAAGTGAAATTGAAATTGCAAAACAGTTAAGCAAGCTTCGGAAGGCGGCGCCCTCTTTGTGCATATCTATAAAGATTTCGCCAAGCTGACCGTTTTCGTAATCACCGGTTCTGATGTAAACACTCTGTCCGTTGATTTTTACTTTTTGAGTGTAACCGGTTCTGCGGTCCGGCAGCTTCCTTCTCTTAGCAATATATCTGTGGATAATTCTTTCGGCAATCTTCACTATATCATTTTGCTCTTTTTTCTCCATCAAATCTTCAACTTCTTCTTCAGTCATTGTATTTAACGGCTGAGAAAGTTTTGATCCGTCACGATAAAGTGCGTTTGCTTTTGTACCTAATTTCCATGATTGGAAATAGGCGTATTTAATATCCTCAATTGTAGCGTTGTTCGGCAAGTTGATTGTTTTTGAAATCGCGCCGCTTATGAATGGTTGTGCGGAAGCCATCATATAAATGTGTGCTTCAGCTTTGATGAAACGGCTTCCCTTTTTTCCGCATTTGTTTGCGCAGTCAAATATCGGATAGTCTTCGTGTTTCAAGAATGGAGAGCCTTCAATAGTCATTGTACCGCTTACATAATCATTTGCGGATGCAATTTCGTCTCTTGTGAAGCCGAGAGCCGAGAGAAGATCGAAGCTGAAATCATTTATCTGTTCTTCGCTAAAACCAAGCTGGTTCTTTAAGAACTTATCGCCCAAAGTATATTTGTTGAACGCAAAACTTAGCTCAAAAACAGAAGGAAGAATTTGTTCTAATTTATTTAATACATCCTCTGTAAAACCTTTCGCCTTCAAGGACTCGTGATTGATATATGGACAGCCGACAAGAGTTCCAGCACCTTTCGCATATTTGACAATCTCTTTAATCTGATCATCGTTGTAGCCAAGTTTCTTTAACGCTGGCGGTATTGATTGGTTTATTATTTTGAAATATCCGCCGCCGGCAAGTTTCTTAAACTTTACAAGAGCGAAATCCGGTTCGATACCGGTTGTATCGCAATCCATCACCAACCCGATAGTACCTGTTGGAGCAATTACAGTAACTTGCGCATTGCGGAAACCATATTTTTCACCTAACTCTAAAGCATTGTCAGCATCTTCTCTAGCCGCTTGCAATAAATCTGATGGGCAAAATTCCGGATTAATTCCCATCGGGAAAATTGTCAATCCTTCATATTCTTCTTTAGGAACATTATGAGCTGCTCTTCTATGATTTCTAATTACACGAAGCATTGCATCTTTGTTTTGTTCGTAACGAGGAAATGACCCACGCTCTTTTGACATTTCAGCAGAAGTAGCATAAGCTTTCATGTGCATAATAGCTGTAAGCGCACCACAAATCGCAAAAGCTTCTTTACTATCGTAAGCAATTCCTTGTCTCATCAAAAGCGAGCCAAGATTTGCATAGCCTAAACCAAGTGTTCTAAACTCATAACTAAGCTGCGCAATTTCTTTAGATGGATATTGAGCCATCAATACACTTATCTCAAGAACTATTGTCCAAAGTTTTGTTGCGTGTCTGTAAGCTTCAATATTAAATTCATGTTTATCATCGTCGTAAAATTTAACTAGATTCAAAGATGCAAGGTTACATGCTGTATCATCCAAGAACATATATTCGCTGCAAGGATTTGAAGCGCGAATTTTTCCGCTCTCCGGACATGTATGCCATTCGTTGATTGTTGTATCATATTGAATTCCCGGATCGGCACTTGCCCAAGCTGCATAAGCAATATCGTCCCATAAATTTTTTGCGCGGATTGTTTTGCAAGCTTTAGGTTTTCTTCCATCCTTTTTGGCTTTCTTCAATTCAGTGCGCCAATACAAATTCCAATCGCTGTCGTTAACAACAGCTTGCATAAAATCATTTGTTACACGTATTGAATTATTAGAATTTTGTCCGGCTACAGTTGCGTATGCGTCGGAATTCCAATCTTCATTATAAACCGGAATATCAATTGATTTGAAGCCAAGTTTTGCAAGTTTAACTACACGGTCAATATAATTTTCCGGAATCGCAACTTTGCGGGCTTCGATAATTGCTTTGCGTAAATGCAAGTTTGTGCGCTTGTTAAATCTTTCATTCTCGGGATGTTCAGCATAACAAGCATTTATAATATTGTTAAGATGAAGATTCAAAAGTTTGGAGCCTGTAACTAATGCGGCAACTTTCTGTTCTTCGACTACTTTCCAATTAACATATTCTTCAATATCCCGATGATCAACATCAAGACTAAGCATTTTTGCAGCACGACGAGTAGTACCGCCGCTCTTAATGGCACCGGCAGCGCGGTCTCCAATTCTTAAGAATGACATCAACCCGGAAGATTTTCCTCCGCCGCTTAACGGTTCATTATAACCGCGAAGTTCCGAAAAGTTGGTTCCGGTACCCGAACCGTATTTAAACAAACGCGCTTCACGAACCCACAAATCCATGATTCCGCCTTCGTTCACCAAATCATCTTTAATAGATTGGATGAAACAAGCGTGCGGCTGCGGATGTGTGTAGGCGTCGACAGATTGTGTGAGTACACCCGTTTTAAAATCAACATAATAATGACCTTGAGCCGGGCCGTTTATTCCATAAGCCCAATGCAATCCGGTGTTAAACCACTGAGGAGAATTTGGAGCGCAAAATTGATTTGCGAGCATATACATGTGTTCATCGTAAAAAGCTTTAGCATCTTCTTCAGTATCAAAATAATTTGCTTTCCATCCCCAGTAAGTCCAAGTACCGGCAAGGCGATGAAAAACTTGACGTGAATCTCTTTCCGATGAAAAGCGGTCCTTTTCCGAAAGTTCTGAAAGCTTCGGATCAGATTGACTTGGCTGAAGCCATTTAGGAACTCCCTCCTCTTCAACTTTAGATAAAAGTTTTGGAACACCGGCTTTACGAAAATATTTTTGCGCAATAACATCTGTCGCTACTTGCGACCACTCAACCGGAACAGTCACATCTTCCATTCTGAAAACAATGGAACCGTCGGGGTTTTTTATTTCTGATACTCTCTTAGCAAACTCAATTGATTCAAGCGGGTCGTGCCCGGAAATAGTAAAAAGGCGATTAATCTTCATTAAAGCTCCGGTTCGGGTAAAGCAACAAAAAATTTATATGGTTCGTTAATTTCTTCGAAGTTCCGAGTTAGAACTTCCTCGTGAGGGAGAGAACAACTTAAAGAATTTTTATTTTTCAAGCAATCAGTTGAATGCTTAATCGTAAAATTGTCCAATTGTTTTATCAATTTTAGTCGATCAAATTCTTGAATCAATATATCGAATAATAGTTTTAAGAAAATATTGTTTTTTTGTTTTATTTTTTTATGTGCGATTTTAATCACATTCAATTAGGGACTAATATGAACATCGAACGCTCTGCTGGAATTCTTCTTCATCCAACTTCGCTACCGGGTAAATTTGGAATTGGAGACCTAGGACCAAGCGCTTATCACTTTGTTGAATTCTTAAAAGCTGCCGGACAAACACTTTGGCAAGTATTCCCTTTAGGGCCAACCGGCTATGGAGATTCACCTTATCAATGTTTTTCAGCGTTCGCCGGAAACCCGCTGCTCATCAGTCCGGAATTCTTATTTAGAGATGGTTTACTTTCAGATATTGATCTTTCCAATCCTCCCAAATATGATGAACACAATATCGATTATGGATCTGTAATAGATTACAAAACAAAATTACTTCGTAAGGCGTTTCAAAATTTTTCAAAGACTAAAAATGTTAAGGACGAATGCGGAGAGTTTTGTGACAAAAATAATTTTTGGTTGGAAGACTATGCTTTGTTTATGTCAGCCAAAGCTTTTCATGGCGGTGTACAATGGACAGAATGGGAAGAATCGATCGCATTTAGAAAAGATTTGGCAGCCTGGAAGAAAAAATTAGCGGATGAAATTAATTACCAGATTTTCATCCAATATATGTTTAACAAACAGTGGTCTGCACTTCGCGAATTTGTTCATCAAAATGGTATTAAGATTATTGGCGATCTACCAATTTTCATCGCATACGATAGTGCCGATCTTTGGGCCAACAAAGAATTATTCACTGTTCGCAAAGATGGTTCACTCGAATTTGTCGCCGGCGTTCCACCTGATTATTTTAGTGAAACGGGGCAACTCTGGGGAAATCCGCTTTATAAATGGAAGGAAATGGAAAAGGATGATTTCCTTTGGTGGAAAAGAAGAATAAGCAACCTGCTGACTATGGTTGATATAGTCCGCATCGACCATTTTAGAGGCTTTGACGCATACTGGGAAATACCGGGTGATGCTAAAACTGCGATTAACGGGAGATGGGTAAAAGCTCCGGGACATAAGCTTTTCAACGCAATAAAGAACTCACTTGGTGTCCTGCCGATCATAGCGGAAGATTTAGGTGTTATAACAGATTCCGTTGAAGAACTTCGCGATCATTTTGGTTTTCCGGGTATCAAAATTTTGCAATTCGGCTTGGGTAATGATGGCGACAAAAAATTTCTGCCACACAACCATATTAAGAATTGTGTAGTTCATACCGGTTCTCACGATAACGAAACAACTCGCGGATTTATAGAAAGCGAGATACAAAAGAATTCCGGAATTTATGAGTGGACCCAGAAATATTTTAATTATTACGGCGATAACATGACTTATGAAATGATCAGAGCTGCATATCAATCACCGGCAAATATTTGCGTTATTCCAATGCAAGACATTTTGAATTTGGATAACTCAGCAAGAATGAATTATCCGGGTAAACTTGGCGGCAACTGGACTTGGAGATTTTCGTGGGATCAGGTTTCTAACGATCTTGCTTCATGGTATAAAACAATGACGGTAATGTTTGAAAGACCCCCATTAAAAAAATCGGAAAACGCCAAACTTGATTACGCTGAAGAATAAAACTTCGAAAGGGTCGCAACAAGCGACCCTTTCTTTTATCATTTACTTAATTCAGCTTCAATTGCTTTTGTTATCTCTTCACTTTCCGGTGTAACTTTACTTCTAAATCTGTTTACAATGTTTCCTTCTTTATCAATTAGAAACTTTTCGAAATTCCATTTGACAACTCCCTGTTCAACATTTTTATTATTTGTTAAACGTGCAAACAGCGGTGCTGTCTCACTTCCCAAGACTTTGATTTTGTCAAAGAGCTTAAATTTCACATTGTAGGTACTGGAGCAGAACTCAACTATTTCTTCATTTGTACCCGGCTCTTGTCCGCCAAAATCGTTGCATGGAAACGCAAGAATCTCAAATCCTTGTGGTTTATATTTTTCGTAAATCGCTTCTAAGCCGGCATACTGTTTCGTATACCCGCACTTGCTGGCAACATTTACAATAAGAATCACTTTCCCCTTAAATTGAGAAAGGTTGACATCTTTTCCATTCATATCCTTAACAACTACATCGTGAATGTTGCCGGACTCATTTCCATTTGCCGAGGAGTTAACCTTAGCAGAAATTGTGGATGCAAGCAGAACTGAAATGCTTGTTAAGAAACTAAGTACTTGGCTGACCTTCATATTATTCCTTTTTATTGACTAAACATTGGCAAGTACAGTTTTAGTTCAAAAAAAAGCCCGATCTAAAATGATCGGGCTTTTGTAATTCTATCCTTGCAAGTACTAGTCAGCCATTAAACAGGCAATTGCTGCTGTATTAACAATATCTTCAACTGAACAGCCGCGGCTTAAATCGAAGAATGGTTTTTTCAAACCTTGGTTTACCGGACCGATTGCTTCTGCTCCGCCAAGGCGCTGTGCAATTTTATAGCCAATATTGCCCGCATTTAAATCCGGAAATACCAAAACATTTGCACGACCGGCAACTTCGCTGCCTGGAGATTTTTTCTTGCCTATGCTTTCTACAATTGCTGCATCAAACTGTAATTCTCCGTCAACTTTAATATCAGGTCTTCTTTCTTTAACAAATTGAGTAGCCTGGCGAACCTTGTCAATCAATTCATGTTCAGCACTTCCTTTTGTTGAGAAAGAAAGCATTGCAACATAAGCTTCTTCTCCAGTAAGTTTTTTGTGATTATCTGCAGTTGAGATTGCGATATCTGCCAATTGGCTTGCGTCTGGATTAGGATTTACAGCACAGTCTGCAAAACTGTAAACTCTATCCGGATAAGCCATCAAAAAGAAGCTTGAAAGGATTGACATACCGGGATTCAGCCCAACGCAGAAGATTGAGGCGCGTGTTACATCTGCCGTAGTTGCAAAGGAACCGGAAACACTAGCATGAGCCAGATCTTCACGCACCATCATACCCGCAAAGAAAATGTCTCTCTTAACTGTATCGCGAGCTTGCTCAATTGTAACACCTTTGTGCTTTCTTTGGTTATAAAAAATATTGGCAAAGTCGCTAAGCTTTTCTGATTTCTCCGGATCAATAATTCTTATTCCTTGAAGATCTACACCAATTTTAGCGGCATCACTTCTAATTTTTTCTTCGCTGCCGATTGTGATTACAGAGGCAACTTTCTCTTTAGTCAAGATTTCTGCGGCTTTCAAAACACGTTCATCATGCGATTCGGGAAGAACTAAAGTTTTCTTTCTCAGCGCAGCTTTTTCTCTAATTTGTTTCAGCAACAATATTTCAGCCATTTTCTATCCATAATTGTTAAAATTTCGATGACAAATATAAAGAATTTGCCCTCTCTAATTGGTTCGCTTACAACAAAAATATATGATTGAATTTGGTTACAGATTTAGGAATATTGCAGCAACTTGATTTGGCAGATAATCTTGAACGAGTCACAAAATAGAAATCTTAAATTATTTGCAGCTTTGACCTTTGCTGCTGTTCTAATTGCTTTAATCGCCTATAAGTATATCGATATTCTGGCTCTGCTTGCAGTATCAATCTTAATTTCAATGATATTTAACCCGGTTGTGGATTTTTTAGAACAGAGAAGAGTCCCTCGAGTGATGGCTGTGTTATCAATATTTGTTCTTACCGGACTGTTGCTGTTTACCCTCGTCTCTATTCTATTGCCCAAACTCATAAATCAATTTGAAGCAATCGGGAATTCTTTGAACAATGAGACAATGATGAATTCCATTGCTCAGTTTGAACTAACAATTAAAACTAAGTACCCTTTCTTAAGTTCTATCAATTTTGCTGAAAAGATATCATCCATTGTGAATGAAACTCTGCTTGGCTGGATAAATAATCTTAGTTCAATCGTGCAGGGAGTTTTTTCTTTTCTTGCGGCAATTGTTATCGTTCCTTTTATGACTTTCTTTCTTCTCAAAGACAGCCAAAAGCTAATGCATGGAATTCTCAATGTAATGCCCAATAAATATTTTGAAGTGTCTTACAACGTTTTAATAAAAATTAGTTTTCAACTTAGCCGTTATGTTAGAGGATGGATTCTTGATGCGGCTATAGTAGGTATTCTTTCCGGTACCGGTTTAGCTATTCTGGGAATAAACAATGCGATCTCTATTGGATTTATTGCCGGAGCCGGTCATTTAATTCCCTACTTTGGTCCAATTATAGGCGGACTTCCGGCTGTAATTATTTCCATTATACAATTCGGCAATCTTTCGATGCTGCCAAGTTTATTATTAATGTTCGCTCTTATTTATACACTGGATAACGGTTTTATTCAGCCCAACATTTTTTCTAAAAGTACTGATATGCACCCTCTTATAATCATTCTTTTAATCTTGATAGGCAGCCAAACATTAGGATTGTTAGGAATGCTGCTTGCGGTTCCTTTAGCAACAGTAATCAAAACTGCCGTTAAGGAAATTTATTTCGGTTATAAGAATTATAAAATAATCAGTCTATGAATTAACTCTTCAACTTATACATTGAATATCGAGCCTACTTTAGATACCTTTTGAAAAACAATAAGTGCTATTAT
>JBHEKZ010000615.1:0-7500 GCA_041859025.1 Melioribacteraceae bacterium
AATCGGAAAACTACAGCCACTGGAATGCATTCCAAAGCTTGGACGAATGGCTTAAAGAGTTTGGCGTTCCGGGAATTTATGGGATTGACACTAGACGCCTAACAAAAATTTTGCGCGAACATGGTACAATGCTCGGCAAAATTGAAGTGGATAAGCACAAAATCGAATATTATAATCCGGATGTGGATAATCTAATTTCGAAAGTTACTGTCCAGCAAGTGGAGAAACATGGCAGCGGGAAGAAACGCATTCTTTTGATTGACTGCGGATGCAAAAAAAGCATATTGCAAAATTTACTGGATAGAAATGTTTCCGTACTCCGCGTTCCTTATGATTACAATATTGACAAAGAAGATTTTGATGGTGTGCTGCTTTCCAACGGTCCGGGTAATCCAATTGTTTACAAACAACTAGTAACTACTGCCAAGAAGTTAATACAGAAACAAGTTCCTACACTTGGTATTTGCATGGGGCATCAAATTTTATCTCTTGCTGCCGGTGCAAAAACATACAAATTAAAATACGGTCACCGCAGCCAAAATCAGCCGGTTAAAGAAGTTGGCGGGAATAAATGTTATGTAACATCACAGAACCACAGTTTTGCGGTTGATACAAAATCTCTGCCGCGCGGATTTCAGCCTTGGTTTGAAAACCTAAATGATTATTCCAACGAAGGGATGAGACACGAAAAACTTCCATTCCGCAGCGTACAATTTCATCCCGAAGCTGCACCGGGACCGGTAGACACCGGATTTATTTTTGACGAATTCTTGAAGGACGTAAAGTGAAATTAAAAAAAATATTAATCATCGGAAGCTCGGCTCTAAAAATTGGAGAAGCCGGTGAGTTTGATTACTCCGGTTCTCAAGCTATAAAGGCTCTTAAAGAAGAAGGTATATACACCGTCCTTATAAATCCGAACATTGCTACAATTCAAACCTCAGATTACTTGGCAGACAAAGTTTATCTTCTTCCAATAAACACTAACTACGTTGAAAAGGTAATTTCTAAAGAAAAACCGGATGGAATTATTCTTGGCTTTGGCGGACAGACTGCATTAAACTGCGGGCTCGCTCTTCACCGTGAGGGAATTCTAAAAAAGCACAACGTAAAGGTTCTCGGAACACAGATAGATGCAATCGAAAACACGGAAGACCGTCAGTTATTCTGTAATAAGCTTTCAGAGATTGACGTAAAATTTCCTCAGAGCAAAGCAGTTACTTCTTTGGAAGAAGCAATAGAGTTTGCCGAAGAAATTGAATATCCGGTAATTATTAGAATTGCTTACGCGCTTGGCGGACTTGGCTCCGGTGTGTGCCGGAATAAAGCCGAGTTGAAAAAACTTGCAACGAAGGCGCTCAACTACTCCGCACAAATTTTAGTTGAAGAATATCTTGAAGGCTGGAAAGAGATTGAATACGAAGTAGTACGTGATAGATTCGATAACTGCATTACTGTCTGCAACATGGAAAATATTGACCCGATGGGAATTCATACCGGGGAAAGTATTGTTGTTGCACCAAGCCAAACATTAACCAACAACGAATTTCATATGCTTCGCGAGATTGCAATAAAAACTATCCGCCACTTAGGAATTGTTGGTGAATGCAACATTCAATATGCACTCGATCCTCATTCGCAAGATTATCGAGTAATTGAAGTAAACGCACGCTTGAGCAGAAGTTCCGCGCTCGCATCTAAAGCAACCGGCTATCCCCTTGCTTTTGTTGCAGCTAAGCTTGCTCTCGGCTATGGTCTGCACGAATTGCCGAACTCAATTACCAAAACAACAAAGGCATTTTTCGAACCGGCTCTCGATTACATTGTTATTAAAGTCCCGCGCTGGGATTTGAAAAAATTTCGTCTTGTTAAGCGCAAGCTTGGTTCATCGATGAAATCCGTTGGCGAAGTGATGGCCATTGGAAGAAAGTTTGAAGAAGCAATTCAAAAAGCTATGCGTATGCTAGATATTGGAGTTGAGGGTTTAACAGCGAGCAGAACCAAGGTTGAATTCGATGAATTGAAAGAAGCACTTGAAAACCCGACCGAAGAAAGAATGTTTGCGGTTGTCCAGGCCCTTAAACAAGGATACTCTATTGATTGGGTTCATTCGCTAACTCATATTAATAAATGGTTTTTATATAAAATTCAGAACATAGTAGAGATTGAAAAAAAGGTTGCAGAAACTAAAGGCAAAATTTCAAAAGAATTATTGCTTCACGCAAAGCAGCATGGTTTCTCCGATAGGCAAATTGCAAACGTAGTTGGTAAGGATGCTCATGATGTATATATGATGAGAGAGAAATACAAGATTCATCCATTTATTCAGCACATTGATACTCTTGCAGCAGAATATCCGGCAAAAACAAATTATCTCTATCTCAGCTATAATTCTTACTCTCACGATTTCGAGTTTAAACTCAAAAACTCAATCATAATTCTTGGAAGCGGACCATACAGAATTGGCAGCTCTGTTGAATTTGACTGGTGCTGCGTTAATACCGGCAAAACTTTACGAGAGAACGGATACAAAACTGTAATGATTAACTGTAATCCGGAAACCGTAAGCACTGATTACGATGAAAGTGATGCGCTGTTTTTTGAAGAACTCACTACCGAAACTATCTGGGAAATTTACGACGCTATTAAAGCAAAAGGTGTAATCGTTTCAATGGGAGGACAAACACCAAATAACCTTTCGCTAAAGCTTAATAAAGTTGGAATAAAGATTCTCGGCACTTCGCCGCAGTCTATTGATCGGGCAGAAGACAGGAGCAAATTCTCAAAAATGCTTGATGAACTTGAGATCGGTCAACCGGCGTGGAGTAATCTAAACACAATTAAAGACGCATTGAAGTTTGCTAACCAAGTTGGTTATCCTGTACTTGTTCGTCCATCCTACGTACTAAGCGGTGCGGCTATGGCAATCGCAACCGATGATTTTGAACTGACCCGCTTCCTTCAAAAAGCTGTTGATGTTTCTCCGGAACATCCTGTTGTAATTTCAAAATTTTTGGTTAACGCCAAAGAACTTGAGTTCGATGCGGTTGCACAAAATGGAAAGATTGTTTGCTCGGCAATTTCCGAACACGTTGAGAATGCCGGAGTGCATTCCGGCGATGCAACTTTAGTTCTGCCGGCACAGCGCACATATCTAGAAACTATGCGACAGATCAAAGAATTTTCGGCCGCTATTGCAAAATCGCTCAACATCAACGGACCATTTAACATTCAGTTTCTTGCAAAGGACAACAAGGTAAAAGTAATTGAATGTAATTTGCGCGCTTCCAGAAGCTTTCCGTTTGTATCTAAAACTTTGAAGAAAAATTTTATTGAAATCGCCGCCAAGGTTATTGTAGGACAAAAAGTTGAGAAAGTTGAAGACTTTACACTTAGCCTTGATTATGTTGGTGTTAAAGCGCCGGAATTTTCTTTTACACGTCTTGAAGGTGCTGATCCGACAACCGGAGTAGAAATGGCTTCTACCGGTGAAGTTGCATGCTTGGGTGAAGATTTTGATGAAGCATTTTTAAAATCTCTTACTTCTGTTGGTTATAGATTTCCTATTAAAGCAGTTCTAATTTCTTCCGGAACGATCGAATCGAAATCTGAATTGCTGGAACCAATGCGCCAAATGATGAAACTTGGTATTAAGTTCTATGCAACTTCCGGAACAGCAAAGTTTATGCATAGCAATGGAATTCCAGTCGAGACAATTGAATGGCCAACAAATAATAAAAATTCAAACGCAGTTGAACTTATAAAATCTAAAGCGGTTGATTTGGTAATTAACATTCCCAAGAACTTCCAGGAAGAAGAATTAACAAACGATTATTTAATAAGAAGAACGGCCGTAGACTATAAAATACCGCTCATTACAAACCGGCAGTTAGCAATGAGATTGGCAGAGGCAATGACAAACAAGGATCCATTAAACCTAGATGTCAAAAGCTGGGATGAATATTGACCACACATGGGATTTAGGATGTTTTTCTTCGTTTAGTTTATTTGTATTTTGTGACTGTTAAAATTATAGGGGAAAAAATATGGCGACTTCAAAATTGCCAACCATTTTGGTTGTTGAGGATGATTTAGAAAATCAGAAATTTCTGAAGATATTTCTAAAACGTTGTTTTGAAGTTGAAGCTTGCGATAATGCCGAAGAATGTTACTCGATGTTAGAGAGACTTCACATTGATATCATTCTAATGGACATCTCCTTAAAAGGAAATAAGGATGGTCTGCAACTCACAAAGGAATTGAAAGCAAACGACAAATTTTCGAACTTACCAATTGTTGGTCTTTCCGCCCACGCTTTCCAAAAAGACAAAGATAACGCTTATAACGCCGGGATAAATGTTTTTATTACAAAACCGGTAGACGCAAATTATCTTCTTCAAGTACTCTTAGACTCAATAAATAAAAATGCCAAGAAAGCATAATTAAATATTACATTTTAGCGTGTAACATTTAAGTGTTTTTTTTCGTCTAATAAATTGAACAATTCTTGGAGTAATTATGTCTAAAAAAGTATTACTACTTATTTTATTTTCGTTAACGATGATTGGCTCGCCTTTGCTAGCTCAAGTCAAAGATTCCACAGAGTATGAAGATGATGAAGAATTTTTTGAGCGTAAGCATGACCGCTGGTGGAAAAACTGGGATGAAAGGGACTGGTTCGATTGGGAATTCAAAGGAACTCCTTTTATTGAAGGCAACTATGGACTGGGTGAAGTTAAAAACAAAAACATGTTTTACGATTTCAAAAAAGTCGGATTAGCTGAAGTTAAGCTTGGTTATTCAACAAGAGAAGATTTTTTTGATGAAAAAACAATTGAGTTTAGCGATAAGTACTTCTTCATTTCCAGACTTGGATCTGATATACTAGAGACCGATCCAAAGCTTAATGAACTTCGAACCGAAATGTGGCGGTTTGGCTTTTCAAAACGCAGTGGTTATGGCTACAAACTCGGTAGTCTTTATGTTATGCCCTATCACGCATCCGGATTTGTCTGGTCAAGACTTCACATGAAAGATTTTCCTCCATCTGTTTGGCCGGCTATTTACCCCCCTCTACAAGGACAGCTATACGCAGATGCTGATAGAGAATTTCTAGATCGTTTACACGACTCTTTCCGATTTGGAACGACAGTTGAAAGTGGAATTAATTTCGATGTCGCTTCTTCTGTTGGAATAAATGTTGGTTATGAAGCTAATGTTGTTTTCCCCCGTCATTTATTTTGGAAACACTTAGGTAGCATGATTATAGAAGGCGCCGGGATGGGATTGCTTGATCAGTTCATTGATGAGATTAGTGATTCTTCTCCTCTTTCTGTTCCATTGGTAAACTTTATTCTAAAAGGGGCTTATAGTTATGCATTCCATTCATTGAAGAAAGAAAAAATGAACTGGCCGTTCAATACGGAATCACCTCTTACTTACGAAACGATAAAGTTTGGTATGACTTTTACTTTTTAAGAAATAAAAAAGCCGGATTCTTATCCGGCTTTTTAGTACTAAAAGCTTAATATGTGAGCTTGCCAAGGCTTTAGTTCTACATACAATCCTAAAGAATGAATCTCTTCTGCCGATCTTATATAGTTTACATCATGCAATAAATCAGTAATAATTAATTCTTCCGGATAACCTTCTATCTCCAGTTTGATTCTGCACGTCGAAAGAAATTCCGAATAATTTACAATTACAACTCTTCGTTCATCATTCAAACGCCATTCCCAGGCAATTATGTTGAGATATGTAAAATTATTAACCCATGATAAAACCGGGGTTAACAGCTTCCACGTTCCATCCTTGAAAACTTTCTCAGCGGTTAACTTCAGTAATTTCAAGTAAAAGTTTTTCAAGTCAAGATTCACAGTCTCAATTGGTTCGCGAATCAATTGAACAGGAAGTTTAATTTTCTTCCCTTCGAATTGTCCATCATTATAAAAACGCATTCCTTGAATTGTAGATACTACAATAGCGGCAGCCTTGGATTTATCTTTGCTTAATATGCTCATAATTCTATCTTCATCATGATTCTCTAAAAAACGGATCGAATGCTGCTGAAATGAATTTTGCGCACGTAAATGTTCAACAAGCTCACGTGGAAAGGAATGTTTGAGACGATCTGTTAATCGTTTATCATAAGTAAAATCGAAACCAAGCTGCTGGAGCTGCCACTCTAAATCCCAATAAGCTTCAGCAAGAAAGAGGAAGTCGTTCCGCTTATTTTTCACTGTTGAAATAGCTTCACTCCAGAACTCAGATGTTGCGCTCTTTAAACATTCTGCCGGCAATACGCCCGCCCATATATTCTTAAATACATTATTCAAGTCTAACATTGCCATATCGCAGCGAACACCATCGCATAAACCGGTAAGCCTTAAAAGGGTATTTGTTAGAAACTCTTTTGCATCTTTGTTGCAAAAATTTACTTGTACTGTATCTTGCCAAGCGGGGAAAAATGGATCGCGTCCGTGCGCAAAGAATTCTGCTCTATCAATCCTCGGCTGAAAAAAAGTGTGTGGTTCATTCCTGTATGTCTGTCCGCTTACACTTAAAAAAATTTCCGGCTTATTCTGAATTAAACGGGAACAAGCACTAAAATGATTAGGGATAAAATCCAAGACGAGCTTAATTCCCAAACTGTTCAATTCATTCTTGAGCCAAATCAAATCATCTTCATTGCCCAGCAGAGGGTTAATCTGATAGTCATCAATTGAATAAGGAGAACTGCTTATGTCCTCATGTTTCCAATCTTTTAATGCTCGCGAATAGCTTTTTGTTAATCCTTCCTCAAAACAATATTTGTCGATTGTAGATTCGCATGTTCGCCAAATCCCCATAAGCCAAACATATTCAAAACCTAAGTCTGCAAGGTCTTTCCAATAACAAAGAGGAACATCTCTTAATTTTGCTTTTGTAGTAGGTGTATCAAATCTTTTTATCCAAACGCGGGTATTAATTTCATAGATGGATGGATTTTTCGTCATTACTTACCAATCAAATTCATTTTTAGTTTTAAGTCCGAGTATTGCTTTTTTATCATCCTGTAATTCTCTATTACGCAATAAAAGCTCATATTGAAGCCGTTCATCTTTGGATTCTGAGCTTCTCTTGTTATTCTGCTTTATCTCTTCTTCTATTTGAAATATCTGAAAACTTCTCACAGTATCAACTGCATGCTCGTATGTATCTTTTTCGATTTTGCCATTAAAAGAAAGCTCATCCCATTTCCGGCTAATTGAATCATCGGAGAGAGTAAGTTTCATAATAAAGTTCTTAAGATCCATCGATTCAATTTTTTCCACTAAATCTGCCGGAGAAAACTTTCCTTCATTCCAGCCGTCGTGAATGATATCAGCGAGTTTTCGGTAATTTAGATTCGCGAAGCTTTCTACCGCCACATTATCAAAAATGTAGCCCAATATTTTTTCATCCCCGCTGAACAGAAGCCTTATCAATTCTTTTTCGTTCGGATTTTCAGCTTGATACTTT
>JBHEKZ010000142.1:0-3859 GCA_041859025.1 Melioribacteraceae bacterium
AGAAAAAGAACTTGTAGACTTAATACATAAGTTGAATGTTCATGAAGTTGTTTTTTCCTACTCTGATGTTCCTTTTGAATATGTAATGACAAAAGCTTCAATTGTAAATGCAGCAGGAGTATCTTTTAGACTTCTAGGCGGCGAAGAAACTATGCTAAAAAGTACAAAACCAATTATTGCTGTACTTGCTGTAAGAACCGGCTGCGGTAAATCTCAAACATCAAGAAGAATTGTTAAACTATTAGAACAAGCTGGGAAAAAAGTAGTAGCAGTTCGCCATCCAATGCCTTATGGCGATTTGGTAAAACAAAAAGTTCAGCGCTTTGCAACACTCGAAGATCTAAAAACTCATGAATGTACCATTGAGGAAATTGAAGAATATGAACCGCATGTGGCTCGCGGAGGTGTTATTTATGCCGGTGTTGATTACGAAGCAATTCTCAGCGAAGCTGAAAAAGAAGCTGATGTAATCCTTTGGGATGGCGGCAATAACGATATGTCTTTCTATAAACCAAACGTTACTGTTACAGTTGTTGATCCTCACAGACCGGGACATGAAATGCGTTACTATCCGGGTAACACAAGTTTAAGAATGGCAGATGTTGTTGTGGTAAACAAAGTCGATTCTGCTACTAAAGAAGGTATTGATGAAGTTCATAAAAATGTCAATAATGTTAATCCAAAAGCAATCATGATCGATGCAAACTCTCCGCTTACAGTTGATAATCCGGAATTGATAAAGGGTAAACGGGTTCTTGTTGTTGAAGATGGCCCAACATTAACTCACGGCGAAATGAAATATGGTGCCGGAACAGTTGCAGCTCAAAGACTAGGCGCAAAAGAGATTGTTGATCCAAGACCTTTTACAGTAGCATCAATTACTGCTACATATCAAAAGTATCCGAATATTGGAATGCTTCTTCCGGCAATGGGTTATGGTGATGATCAGATGAGAGATCTAGAAGAAACAATCAATAACACGGATTGCGATTCTGTTATTATCGGTACACCAATTGATCTGGGTAGAATTCTAAAAATCAACAAGCCTCATACACGCGTTATGTATGAGTTGGAAGAAATCGGCAATGTAACTCTTGAAACAATTCTCAAAGAAAAAGGTCTCTTATGAAAAAGATTGCAGTAGTTGCTTTCGGCGGAAATGCGTTACTGCGGTCTAATGAATTAGGCACAATTGAGCAGCAAGAAAAAAATACTCTTGAAACTTGTGAACAGTTAATCCCAATTCTGCAAGAAGGGTTTGAGTTAATAATCACTCATGGTAACGGACCTCAAGTTGGAAATATAATGCTGAGGAATGAAGCCGGTTTTAAGGAGTATAAGATTCCAAAAATGCCTTTAGATATCTGTGTAGCCGATTCCCAAGGTGGAATCGGTTACATGATTGAACGCCAGATGAGAAATGCTCTCAATAACGCGAAAGTTAAAAAGAATGTAGTTGCTGTAATTACAGAAGTGCTAATCGATATTAATGACCCGGCATTCCAGTCACCAACCAAGCCAATCGGTCCATATTACATCAAGGAAGAGGCTGAACTGCTCGGCAAGGCAAATGAGTGGGTTTTCAAAGAAGACGCCCGTAAAAGGGGCTGGAGACGCGTAGTAGCCTCTCCTAAACCTCTAGAGGTGATGAATAACGAAGTGATAAGCGATCTGGTCGAAAAAGGACACATAGTTATTGGAGCCGGAGGCGGAGGAATTCCGGTTTTCTGGCATAGCGATACTGGCTATCTCGAAGCCATCGAAGCCGTTATTGATAAAGATTTAGCTTCAGCTGTTTTGGCCAGAGAAGTTAAGGCGGAACGCTTTTACATTATTACAGATGTTCCAAAAGCATTTCTCAATTACAATAAGCCAAATCAGATTCAGCTTGATCATCTTACAGTAACTCAAGCTCGAAAATATTACGAAGATGGTGAGTTTGGGGCCGGTAGTATGGGACCTAAAATATTAGCTGCAATTGATTTTGTAGAGAATGGCGGAAAAGAAGCAATAATCACTTGCGCTGAAGAACTTGCAAAGGAAAATTGCGGTACAAGAATTACGTTGAATTAGTTTTAAAGAACAATGAAATAAGTTAATTTTGTGTCGCTCCGTTTGGAGCGACTTTTTTTTTCTCTAAAAGAAGAACTAATGAGTAAATACATTCTTGGCATATCGGCTTATTATCATGATTCAGCAGCTTGTCTGTTGAAGGAAGGAAGTATTATAGCCGCCGCTCAAGAAGAACGGTTTACTAGAATTAAGCACGATCACAGTTTTCCCAAAAATGCTGTTGAGTTTTGTTTAGAATATGCCGGAATAAATGTTGATCAGTTAGATGCTGTTGCGTTCTACGATAAGCCTATTATAAAATTTAACCGCTTATTGGAAACCTATCTTAGCTATCCCGGCAAAGGTTTAAAATCATTTCTGATGGCCATGCCTCTCTGGCTCAAAGACAAACTCTGGATGCAAGATGGTATTGCTAAAGAATTAAAATATGATGGAAAGATTTTATTTCCAGAACACCACGAATCCCATGCGGCTTCTGCATTCTATCCATCTCCATTTAACAAAGCTGCTTTTCTAACAATAGATGGAGTTGGAGAGTGGGCAACATCTTCCTTTGGGGTTGGTGATGGAAAAGAAATTCAAATACTTTCCGAACTGCATTATCCTCACTCGCTTGGATTACTTTATTCTGCGCTAACATATTTTACCGGCTTTAAGGTTAATTCCGGCGAGTACAAGGTTATGGGATTAGCTCCATACGGAGAACCAAAATATGTTCAAACAATTTATAACAATTTGATTGATTTGAAAGAGGACGGTTCTTTCCAGATGAACATGGAGTATTTCAATTTCAATACCGGCCTAACAATGACGAATGAGAAGATTAATTCTCTGTTCGATGGACCGGCACGGAAAGCAGAATCGTTATTAACACAAAGAGAAATGGATATCGCGAGATCACTTCAGGATGTGACTGAAGAAATAATGATTCGCATGGCCCGCAATGTTAAGAAAGTTACTCAAGAAAAATATTTGTGCTTGGCTGGAGGAGTTGCTCTTAATTGCGTAGGAAATGGTAAACTTCTTAGAGAAAATATCTTTGAAGACATTTGGATTCAGCCGGCAGCCGGCGATGCTGGCGGAGCTTTAGGAGCCGCACTAACGGTTTACCATCAGTATTTTAAGCTACCGCTACAGCTGAAGAGTGGACGAGATTTGCAAAGAGGTTCCTATTATGGGCCTGAATATTCTGACGATGAGATTAATGAATTTGTGAAAATATATAAGATTCCAGCTCATAAAGTTACAAGCGAAGAATTAGTTACTCAGATTTCAAATCAAATTTCTGACGGAAAGATTATCGGCTGGTTTGAAGGGAGAATGGAATTTGGTCCGCGCGCGCTTGGTTCAAGATCCATAATTGGTGATGCACGCTCGGCTGAGATGCAGAAAAAGATGAATCTGAAAATAAAATACAGAGAAAGTTTTCGCCCATTCGCACCAACTGTACTTGCTGAAAAAGTTTCTGATTGGTTTGAACTGGATAGAGAAAGCCCTTACATGCTTATAGTTGCTGATGTTAAAAAAGATAAGCAGCGGGAAATGACTGACGAAGAAAAGAAACTATGGGGAATTGAGAAGCTGAACATTGTTCGTTCAGAAATTCCGGCAGTAACTCACGTTGATTATTCCGCTCGAGTGCAAACAGTTCACAAAGAAGACAATCCTCTATACCACAGACTTATTGAAAAGTTTTATGAGAAAACCGGCTGCCCTGTAATTGTAAATACCTCTTTCAATGTTCGTGGAGAACCAATAGTGGAATCTCCGCTGGATGCTTATAAGT
>JBHEKZ010000155.1:0-4814 GCA_041859025.1 Melioribacteraceae bacterium
ATGAAATTATTTCTTTGCGTGATTTAAATAATATGCTTGGACAGGAATTCGAACTGGCTAAATTTCCAAAATATTCTACTCTTCATAAGTCATTTGTTGTTTCTGAAGAAATGAATTACAAAGAGAACTCACTTCTTTTTATGATTTGGCTGCTGGTAACTAATCTAAAAAAACTTCTTAATGTTAGCGGAGATCTCAATAGCAAAAACTTTTTAGAGAAAATGAGACTCGATATTCCGGTGAGAAAAATATTACGTAGATCGGGACGTAGTGAAGCGGAGATTTATAATGAAATAATGCTTCTCGGTATATTGATGGAATTCGGCGCTCTGTTATTTGAAAAAGAGACCAAAACAGTATTGGGTGAAGAAGAAACGCAAAAATTTGTTTTATGTACGCTTGAAGATATACTGAACAACGAACGCGTTCAATTATATCTTGGTGTTAATGAATATGAGGGTGTTGTCTATTACAGCAAAGAAAATTTCGAAGAGTTAATCAATTGGATGTTCTCTATTTTCCTTTTGGAAACAATGAAGAACTTGTCAGCTAAAGCTGATTTACAAAAAGTGGTTGACGAAATATCAATTGAGTGTGAATCGTTAAAACTAGCGGCAGTCAAATCGGGCTATAAATTGCTGGAGTTAAAGAATCTCTGTATAAAAAAGTCAGAAGATATATCCGGCATAATTAAAGAAGATTAAAAACAACGGCAGCTATTGCTGCCGTCTGAGGGGTTGTGTGTAAGCTAAAGTTAAAATATCCTTGGACTCAATCGAAGTCCTACACTTGAACTCCAGCCTACAATATTTAGACCGTCGCTGTATAAGCCGGCGTCAAAATTCAAATAAACATTTTGCAATATGTTATAATCCAATCCTACTCCAAATCTTCCATCTAGTAAACCTTTTGTTTCTTCAAGATTTGTAAGAGTGTAAGTGCTATTACGATTTGTATAGACTAATCCAGCCGATAAATATGGACGGACTGTTTGAGAAGGGAATGGAGTAAAGTATGCGGAAACATGTGCGCGTAAATCTCTCTCTTCACCGGCAAAATTTTTCATATCGCTTTTAAAGTATTCTCCGGTAAATCCAACTGAAATATCTTTATTGACGGCATAACCAAGAACCACTCCATAGCCGAAAGGAACATCAATCTGGGTAAGTTTTTGTCCGTCGCCAAGATTTTCAAAACGTGTTCCTACCAATCCTATCGAGAAGCGGTTTTGAGCCATCATTCCGTTGGCCATTAATAATATGGCTAGGAAGATCATAAATAATTTGTTTTTCATATTAACCTCATATGTTTTGTAGTTGTGTTGTTTTTAATAAGTGATTCATTCTGTAATAAGCTGCGGCGAAAAAAATAATTGCAAGAATGAATAAATGAATTATTTGTGGATAAACATTTCCGAATCCGCCTCCCATCATTGTTAGCTTTATAATTGAACTGGAATAGGGAGTAAATGGAATTACGCTGGCCAACGCTTTTATCGGCAACGGCAGAAATTCAAAAGGCCAGCTATACCCGGAAATTAAAAACACCGGATAGGAGGAAAGAGTTAAGAACTGCATGGCGATAATTTTTCTTTCGAAGAAAGAGGAGATAAAGATGCTCATAAAAACGACTGCTGTAAGCATTAGTATTGTCATAAGTATAAATGGAGCCACGCTTCCGTTAAATGGCAATTTGAAAATGTAAAAGTTCACTGAGAAAAAGAAAGTTGTGTAAACAGAGTAAAGTAGCACGTAAAACAACCCTTTACCGATGATTGCCGTTGTTATGTTATTGCCAGCGCAGTTAAACAAACTGCTAATTGTCTTTTGCTCTCGCTCCTTTGCTACGCTTTCAGAAAGACCTAAAAGAAGTGTCTGGTGCAGAATTATTATTAGAACAGATGGTATTAGAAAATCTCCATAGCTTTCCGTAAAGTTGAACATGGGACGTATTTCAACTTTTATCGGCTCAATTAATTCTTTAGCTTGTTCAAAGTTGTATCCTTGTGCTTGATAATACTTCAACCTTATTCCAGCGCCAAGAGTAGCGGCAACTTCATTAACTGCTTTGTTGATGTCGTTAGAGATTAAGAATCGAGAGGTATTTAGGAAAGATTTTATATCACTTCCTTTTCCGCTCTTTAACTCAGCTTCAAAATTTGCAGGAATAAATATTATTGCGTGAGCATTCCCGGAAATGATTTCTTTTTTAGCTGAATTCATATCACAAACATCTTTAGTAACATTAACAAGTTGACCGGCATCAAGCATTCGTATGAATTTTCGAGAAGTTGTTGATTGGTCTTGGTCAACAACTACAAGCGGCACATCAGTTTCTACCTTGTTATAATATATAGAGCCGTAGAAAAAAGAATAGAAGAGGGGGGCTATTAGTAAAACAGAAATCAAATTTCTATCTGGAATTATAAGTCCAATTTCTCGCCTGACAAGTTTTAATAAAGTTCCGAATAATTTCATACTACTTCCTCGGCTTTACTATAAAGATTAATCTGATATCTGAGTGCCAGCAAAGTTAAAACCGCGGAAACCAATGCGAACAATCCAAGTATTACTGTTTCATTCCAAACATCCATAAACGTTCCTTTCATTTGATAGATTTTCAACAAACCGTTTAGAAAGTGTGTAAATGGAAGCAACTGTGCTAAAGCATTATGAGCTATCGGCATTGCAGATAATGGGAAAGTAAAACCGCTAAGAATGAAAGCAGGTGTGTTAATAAAGACTGAAATCTCAGTAGCAAAAAGCTGATCGTGTACAATGCTGGAAATGAAAAGTCCAAGATTTAAGCATGCAGCAATAAAAACCATTAAAAAAAAGATTAATAAAAGGATGGAGCCGTATATCTTGATATTGAAAAAGGGGAAGACCAAACCAATTATCATAAATGCAGTAGCAGTGTGGATGGCAAAGTGAGGAACTGCTTTGCCAATAAAAATCATAAAGGGAGTATTCTTGGAAAGTTTCATCAGTTCTCTGAATGTCCCGTGAGAGAATTCTGAACTGATTACGATCACAGATGCTGTCATGATTAATAACTGAAATGTGAACGCAATCAGTCCAGGCGCTAAATATTTTTGGTAGCTGTAATTCGGATTGAAAAGAGAATGTGTTTCTATTCTAATCGGGTTAGCTATGTTCAACGCTTTTCCATAATTCATACCCTTTGAGCGCAGCTTTTTAAGTTGAACGCCGGCGGAAACTGTTCTTATTACAGCAGATGCATCTTTTAGAATTGTATTGCCGATTATCAAATTGCTTGTATTCTTGTAGACAACAACAGTAGTGTTTTTACCTTCCTTAATCTCTTTTTCTAGATCATGCTGAATAAAAAATGCACCATGAATCGTTCCATCAAAGAAATCTTTCTTGATTTCATCTAAAGATTCAGCATACTTAACAATTCTCATAGAGGAAGTGGCTTCAATCTGTTCGCAAATCTTTTGTGAAAGAGGTGAATGGTCTGCATCGTAAACTGCAACCGGAAGCTCGCGCAGAAGTTCCTTGTTGTATATAAATCCGTAAAAAAGAAAGATTAATAAAGGAATTATAATCATGAGCAAGTAAAGTGTTTTCCTTTCTTCGATTCTTCTCAACTCACGCAGCGCTATTTTTCTAAAAGTTATCAGCATTTCTTTTTCTTGAACTTGCTCTTGCTTATAATCTTCTTAATGAAGTTTAATGTTTACGGTCATACCGGGACGTAATCCCTCAATTGCGTTTTTACTTCTTAAGTGAATCTCAAAAGTTTTTAAATCAAACTCACCTTTTTGGTTTGTTGGTTTCCATGTCGCAAAATCGGCCATAGGCGCGATGTAACTGACTTCAAATTCATATTCTTTGTTGCCAAGTGCTGGTACTTTCCCATAAAAAACTTTACCGGATTTGATTTGACTCATTAAATCTTCTCTAATCTGTAAAACAATAAATGAATCATTGGACTTGAGCAGAGTAAAGACCGGATAGCCGCTGTTAATTACTTCACCCTCATCACTAATTGATTGAAACACTTCTCCGTCAATTGGTGCTTTTAGTTCCAGTTCTTTCTGATAAGCTGTCGCTTCGTTAAAAGCATTCTCGGCTTGATGGAATAAAGACTCAACCGCATCAATTTCTTCGTAACGAGCGCCTTTCATAACCATATCCAATTTTGCCTTTGCGGCATCCATCTGGTCTTTTGCGGCTGAGTACTTGAATTCCATTTCATCTTTTTCTTGATTTGAAATAACTTTGTCTTTATAGAGTGATTGAAAGCGAGTCCATGTTTTTGCTGCGTAATCGAATTGGGCTTTAGCCTGCTGATACATTTTCTCTGTAGCTTCCTTTTCTTCAGCGCGGGCACCGTTTCTCACCATAGTCATTCTTGCTTTAGCTGCTTCCTTAACGCCGCGGGCCTGTTCAACTTTAGCATCCATTTCTTTGCTTTCCAGTACTGCTAGAACATCACCTTTTTTAACTGAATCGCCTTCTTTCACAAAAATCGTCTCAACTCTTCCCGGAATTTTTGAAGCAACATCTACTTCAGTTGTTTCGACAATTCCCGTAATTATTATTTCTTCACTTCCGAATGATTTTGAAACCAGAAATATTATTGCAATAACTGCAACAATAACCGGTACAGATATAATCAATGATTGTTTATTCAATTTCATTTTCACTCCTTGTCACCCAAATATTTAATAACTCTGTAGGATTGCCTGTCGCCAGATAGAGATCGCTTAAAGCGTTGTAATAGTTATACAGCGATAGTTCTCTTTCAAGCAGAATTTTCTCAAGCTGTAAGCGCGCGTCTATTAC
>JBHEKZ010000348.1:0-3381 GCA_041859025.1 Melioribacteraceae bacterium
ATTTCCGCGGAAGAATTATGAAAAAGATAATACTACTACTCATAGTTGTTAATATCCTTTCGGTTAGAGTTTACAGTCAAGGTACAAGCGGATCAAGCGCTAAGTATGAGTATCGTTACTTAATTGATATGCCTACAACCGGCGTTGTAAATAAAGGCTTTGCCGCCCTTTCAATGGAAGCCATGCCTTTTGGCGTATTTATGACAAAAGTTGAATTAGGAGTGTTCGATGGTGTTAGCTTCGGTCTTTCTTTTGGTGGTGGCAACGTTATTGGTACTGGAAAAATTGATTGGTATAAACTTCCGGGGATAAATTTCCGCGTTCGTATAATTGAAGAGAATATTGCACTCCCAGCAATAACTGCCGGATTTGAATCTCAAGGTAAAGGTTATTTCGACAGAGAATTAAATAGATACGAAATTAAGTCGCCGGGATTTTTTGCAGCTGTAACTAAAAACTTTGATCTCCTCGGTTACTTCTCCGTACACGGTTCAATCAATTATTCACTCGAAAGGGATGATAATGATAAAGATTTGAACTTGGCTTTCGGATTTGAAAAAACAATTGGCGAGATTTTTTCAATACTTGGCGAGTATGATATTGCATTCAACGATAATACCCTCACAGCAATCGGCAAAGGCAATGGATATATGAATTTAGGAGTTCGCTGCGCTATAGGTGATGGTTTAACAATAGGCTTGAACTTGAGAGATATGCTAAAAAACAAAAAGATCGATCAGAATATTGCTGACCGAGGTCTTTTTGTAGAATTTATCAAAGGAGTTTTTTAATTCTGTCTCTTTTAATGTCCAGTTTAGTCTAATCAAAAGGACACTTCAAATTTCTGCACCAATTTTTACTCTTCTTTTGTAATTTTTTTAGGTATAATTTTTGAACAAGATATTAAAACTAAATTAAGGGGTAGTCATGAAATCATTAGTAAAAATATTGTTGATCATCCCGTTGTTATGGCTTGGAGGTTGTTACACACAAATTGCTGTTTACGACCGTAACTATCCGGAGTATTCTTATGAAGACGAAGATGAAGTTGAATACACCGAAGATGATTCTTTAGCAACAAACCAAGATGACGGTTATTATAATGATGAATACGATTATGGTTATGATCGTTCTTATGGATATAGAAGATTTTTGTTCGGCTATGTTCCATCTTCATGGGCATTTGGATATGGCAGCGGTCCTTGGTACTATGATATGTACGGTAATTATGGTTACTGGCCATATAATTACTATAATCGCTATTACTACGGATATCTAAGCGGCGGCTATTATTATCCTTGGGGATATTACGGACCTCATGTTTATGATTACCCTTACAATGGCGGATACTGGAATAATCATGGTTACTATTCATCCAAATATAGAAGTGGAGTCGCATCAAGGTTAAGAGATAATGATTCTGAGCGTAGAGGCGGTGTAACAAGAACCCGCGATTATGATAGAAATTCGCGCCCGTCATCTTCTTATAGAGATAGAACAGGCAATGCTAATGATGTTGATTTAAGCCGGTCAAGAGTTAGCAGAGGTTCATCTAGCAGTCAATCGGGTTCAAGAGTTTCGAAAGAATCACCTAGTAAAGATAAATCTTCAAGCAGACCTTCATCAGAAGCAAGAAGCCGAGACCGAAGTAGTTCTGGAAGAAGTGAATCTTATAGACCGGAAAGAAGTAATTCCGGTAGCTCGTCGCAAGGAAGAGAAAGATCATCTCAAGGAAGTTACTCACCAAGACGTGAGAGCAGCCCAGCACCAAGCTATTCTCCACCATCTAGTTCAAGCAGCAGTGGCGGTGGTTCTCGAGGATCCAGTTCAAGCGGTTCTAGTTCCAGTGGATCTAGCTCAAGCGGATCCGGTTCGAGAGATAGCGGCGGCAGAGGAAGATAATTATGAACTTACCTAAAAATAATAGCGGAGCGGGGAACATGAAAAAGGGATTAATATTATTTATCGTTTTGTCGTTAATTACTGGAATTACATCTGCACAGAATTTTAACGACGCATTAAGATTATCTGAAAATGGAATTTCCTTAAATGCGAAAGCTCTTGGAATGGGCAACGCTTTTATCTCACGTTTAAGCGGAGTTTCTTCATCCCAATTTAATCCGGCAGCAATAGCTTTTGCAAAGAAAGCTCAGTTTGATGCCAGTTTAGATTACAATTCAATGTCTAACGACGCAACACTTTTTGGCAACAAACTAAATGGAAGTCAGTCATCAACTACTTTTAATGAAGTTGGTGTAATTCTCCCGGTGCCTACAATACAAGGCAGCATGGCATTAGCAATAGGTTATAATCAAAACAAAAACTTCAACAGAGTATTAAGCTTTTCAGGTTTCAACAGCGGTAATAATTCAATGATTCAAGATTTGGTTTCGGGCAATGATGATTTAGCTTACGATCTTGCGCTCAGCTATCCAATATATGATGCCAATAACAAGTATCTGAATGATGTTACAGAAATCAATGGTAATCTTAATCAGTCTGCTAAGATTACAAGTGATGGCGGCATTAATAATTGGTATCTCTCTGGAGCAGTTGAAATTGAGAAAGATATTTTTGTTGGTGCGACTTTGAATTTATTAAGTGGTTCTTTTAACAGAACAAGAATTTATTCTGAAGAGGACACCGAAAACAACTACAAGTCAACTCTTTTGTTGGATCCTCTCGAACCAAAATCAGCAGACTTTCAGTCGTTCACCACTACAGATATTATTAAGTGGGATATTGCTGGCTGGGATTTTAAGCTTGGCTTAATTGCAAAAATTAACGAACAAGTTAATGTTGGTTTTACAGTTAGAGTTCCTAGGACATACACTATAAAAGAAACGTATAGTGTTTCTGGAAGAAGTAGGTTTGGTACCGGTATGATCTGGGATGCTCAGTACGATGATTCGAAGGTTGAATATGATGTTACTGCTCCAGCAGAGTATTCTGCCGGTGCATCTTACGCTGAAAGAAATTTTACTCTTTCCGGCGAAATAAAATTGGTTGATTATTCTTCTATGGAATTCTCTTCCGGTTTTGATAATTTTACCCGTGACGAGAAAAACAGAGATATCAAAGATTTGATGAGAAGTACGATTAACATAAACGCCGGCGGCGAATATCTAATCCCGAATCTCGGTTTAGCCGTAAGAGCCGGATTTATGATGATGCCTTCGGCTTTCAAAGATGATCCAAGCGAATATTCTAAGAAATTTATTACTGCTGGATTTGGATACAATCTTTCCAAAGGAATGCAAGTTAACATAGGATATGCCTACGGCTGGTGGGAAGATATTGGAGATAAGTACGGAAGCGGTTTGAGCACTACATATCAAAAAATTACGGTAAGCAATTTAACCACCTCCATTAAATTCAATT
>JBHEKZ010000413.1:0-6286 GCA_041859025.1 Melioribacteraceae bacterium
AATTAGGGAAGTGTATAACAAGATTAGAATCGGGAACAAAGTTGTTTATGATTGTATGATAAGCAGGCCAAGGAATGAGCGCAACCCATTCGAGTTTGATTATGAAAAATATTTAAATGACAGAGGAGTGACAGCATTAGCTACGGCATATAGTATTGAATCACTAGGTATTAAAAACACGGATTACAGTTTAGTCAAGAATTCCATATTCGAAATTAGAAAATTCATAGATGAACGAATTACACTAGTACACAACAAAACAACGCAAGGAATGCTACGCGGGCTGATACTAGCAGACAGAAGTGGAATCGATTATCAAACCAGCAGCGATTTTATGAATGCCGGTGTTGTCCATGTACTCTCGGTATCCGGACTGCACGTTGGATACATTGTAATATTTTTTTTATTTCTTTTTAACCGTTTTAACCTTTATTGGCGGGTATTGCTTACTGTGGTCGGATTGATAATCTACACAATAATTACCGGCTCAGAAGCCCCGGTGTTTAGATCTACAGTTATGGCAAGTGTCATTCTGGTTACTCCATTTCTCGGCCGTGAATCTAATAGTTATAATACACTGTCACTTGCTGCCCTAGTCATTCTTCTACTTGATCCAAAGGAATTATTCAATCCCAGCTTTCAGCTGTCGTTCTCAGCTATATTATCACTTATTATTCTTTACCCTCGCTTAAGCCAGTTTATTAAAGCAAAAAATTACAAGAGCAAAATTGCAAACTATTTACTGCTCTTTTTCGGTTCTACATTTATAGCACAAATTGGAACTTTACCATTTACCTTGGTTTATTTTGGTAAGATATCAGTTACTTCTTTGTTCGCAAATTTTTTTGTTATACCGATATCTGGAGTAATAGTAGGGCTCGGAATAGTAGCAGTTTTATTCTCGACTTTTTCATTCTGGCTTTCCGAAGTTTTTGCTGCATGTAATGAACTATTAACTTATTTGATGCTTTATTCAGTTCAAATATTTGGCAATCCAAGCTATTCGTTTATTAATATTAGCCAGTTTTCTCTCTATGATAGTGTCATTTTTTATGCAACCTTTGGATTGATATTCTCGCAATGGACAAGGTTCAAGAAGTCTTTTGCTAAGTTACTTTTTGTTGTGCTTTCATTAGCAGTTTTCATAGTCGCAATATCATTAGATAACTCTGAATTACTGCCTAACAGCAAGCTTTCAGTTCTGGCAATAGACGTAGGTCAAGGCGATTCCTTCTTAATTAAATTCCCTAATAAACAAATTGCTTTGGTAGATGCCGCCGATGCAACAGTGAAATTTGATAACGGAAAGCGCATAATTATCCCATTATTAGATAAGCTGGGAATTAAAAAGATCGACTATTTATTCATCTCGCATATAGATTCAGACCACTATATGGGCTCATTAAGCTTAGTTAAGGAAGGGAGAATTGGTCAGATATACATGCCGAAGTTAGATTCAACTAAATCGAACGATCTGAACTTTGACAAAATATTGCGTAGAAATCGCATTCCTGTGAATTATTATTCTCAACGTACTATTAAGATTGGAAATTCGAAAGTATATTTGCTTAACAATTCAGATGGGACTATCTCATCTGAAACTTCAAATGATGCAAGCGGAGTTATGAAAGTTGTATATGGAAAAAATTCTGTCTTGTTTACTGGAGATGCTGGTGTGAAGGTTGAGAAGGGCTATATCAGAAAATATGGACATTTTCTACGAAGCGATGTGCTAAAAATAGCTCATCATGGAAGTAGAACCAGTTCTTCAATGAAATTTCTTGAGAGTGTAACTCCTCGATACGCTTTAATCAGTGCGGGTGTCAAAAATAAATTCCGGCATCCGTCGAAGGAAATACTAGCCAGACTAAAGCAATTAAAAGTAGAAATTCTTAGAACCGATAGATCCGGAGCAAGCCTTTTGGTTTTTGATGGATATCAAGTAAATGAAGTGAATTGGAGAAATTAAGTGTATGAGCTTAAGTGTTGCTGAAAACTGTTCATTAAAAAAGTTTAATACTTTTAATCTAGATGTGAAAGCAAAGCGATTAATTACAATTCGTAAGGATGACGACTACTCAGAACTCATTAATTTATTCGACGAACCTAAAGAGCCGAAATTATTTCTAGGTGGTGGTAGCAACATATTATTCTTAAATGATTTTCCAGGATTGGTTGTTCATTTGACTACTAAGGGGATAAAGATTGTCTCGGAGACGGAAGATTCCATTGAACTACAATGTGAGGCTGGCGAACTATGGGATGATGTTGTTTCTTTTGCAGTATCCAAAAAATATTACGGTATAGAGAATATGGCATTAATTCCAGGTACAATTGGAGCCGCGCCGATTCAGAACATTGGAGCATATGGATCTGAAATAAAAGATGTTCTTGTCAGCGTAACTGGTATCGATTTAGTCACAAAAGAAACAAAGACACTTACAAATGCTGATTGTGAATTCGACTATCGCTCAAGCATTTTCAAAACTACATTAAAAGGAAGATTCTTAATAAAAAGCGTCTTGCTGAGATTATCTAAAAAGAAAAAATTTCATTTAAATTACAGAGCGTTAAAGGAGAAATTTGGTCATAAATCTGAAGAAAATATTTCAATAGAGAAAGTTGCCGAGTATATTAAACGAATAAGAAATGAAAAACTACCGGATATAAAAACGTTAGGTAATGCTGGTAGCTTTTTCAAGAATCCGGAAATATCCAAACTACAGCTAAACGAACTTAAAGAAGAATTTCCTAAGATAATATCATTCTCTACAACAATAGGAACTTACAAAGTAGCAGCCGGCTGGCTAATTGAAGAATGCGGGTTTAGAGGAAAAAGAATTGGGGATGTAAGCTGCTACTCACGACAAGCATTAGTAATTGTTAACCACGGCAATGCTACCGGTACTGAAATCATAGAATATGCATCTCAAATACAATCAGCTGTAAAAGCAAAATTTAATATTGTGTTAACTCCCGAAGTTAACATAATCAAATAACTTACTTAATTCCGAGGAGAATATGTCTGGTACGAAAAACGAAAACAATCTCTTAAAAAACACTTGGATAGAAATTACCCAGCCATTTAAAGATTTATTGCACACTTCGCGAGCGTTATTTGGATTAAACCTTTCTTATGTTCTTGAAGGGTTGACATACTTTGGCGTTGTTGGTTTATTGGCAATTTATTTTAATGAATACACTCAGCTTGATGACATGAAGGCCGGAAATATGGTCGGATTTTTGACTGCCGGTATCACTTTAAGTATGCTGTTTTTAGGAGCAACGGTAGATATAGTTGGTGCCAGAAAAGCCTTGCTATATTCTTTGTCATTCATGTTTTTTGGCAGAGTGCTATTAACATTGGCGCCAAGCTTAGGAGCGCCGGGTTTGTGGAACGGTGCTCATATTTTTGCAATGATTGGACTTCTGGGAGTAATACTTGGTTATGGAATTTATCAGCCTGCTGCTTATGCTGCTGTCAAGAAATTTACAACAGAGAAGACTGCTGCTATGGGATATGCAATGCTTTACGCACTAATGAATCTTGGTGGTTTTCTTCCCGGAATAATTTCCCCTCCAGTTAGAAAGTCTTTTGGAATTATAGGAGTATTCTGGGTATTTGTTGCATTGACAGTTGTTGGTTGGTTTGTAGTTTATTTTATTATGTCTAAAAAAGCTGTTGACAAAGCAATTGAAGAAGCTAACGCAGAGAAAACTACTTCTGTGGAATCTGAAGATGAATTGTCAAAAATGACCGCTAAAGAAAAACTTAGCTTTTACCTTAAAAACTTTCCATTAAAGGATTTACGCTTTCTCTTTTTCATCTTTGCTTTGATACCAGTTCAAACCTTATTTGCTCATAACTGGCTAACACTTCCTCTTTACACAAGCAGAGCATTTGATGGATTCGTCCAATCAAATTTCGAATTTTTTGTTAATCTAAATCCCATTCTGATCTTTATTCTTACACCGATTGTAGCCGCATTGACGACAAAGAAGAATACTTATTGGATGATGATAATTGGAACTTTTGTTATGGCAGTGCCAACATTCATCCTGGCACTTGGCCCAACTTTCACAAATCTGATGCTTTATTTGGTCTTGATGACCATAGGAGAAGCAATGTGGCAGCCTAGATTTTTGCAATGGGTTGCTGAAATTGCACCTAAAAACATGACCGGTATTTACATGGGAATTGGTCAGTTTCCCTGGTTCCTTACAAAAATTGTTACCAGTCTTTACTCAGGTTGGTTTTTGATGAATTACTGCCCGGCTGATACACCTAGAGAGATGATGAACACCCAGTATATGTGGTTGATTTATGGTTTTATAGCTGTAATTAGTCCGGTTGCTTTATTTCTAGCTAGGGGATGGATGATGAAGGGCTTCAAAACAAAACATCAAGACTAAGTTAATTTGTTACGCGATGACTCAGTTTTCTGAGTCATCGCTTCATATTAAAATTTTGTGATACTGTTACCAGGAAGTTTATAATATAAACCAATTCTTAAAAAATCTGAAAATTCATTACATTGCAACTGTGAGTTTAACCAATTTCTAAACGAAAACATTACCATCTTTGGATCTAACCAAACAATACATAATTCAGAGCCTTGTAGCAGCGGCTAATAATCTTCGCCTAAGTTCCGAGAAGATTGAAACTGTTGCTATACTTAAAGAGCGCCTATCTATTGCTGAAAATATTTCTGAAGAATTAAAAAATTTCAAAAAAATTACTCAGTTATCAAAATTGGGTATAAAGCTAGGTGAAATTTTAACCTACATTGAGAGCGGGAAAGTGGATTTCAATAAACTTAGTGAGCGGTTTAAGGAACAAAGCTATAGTTTGGTGAAGGATCTAAGTACAGTATTGGATGTTCTTACTCCACAAACAACCAAGGCGCTTTTTCAAGATAAAGAAGAAATTCCTATCAAAGTTGATCTTACGAGCATTCCTATCAAAGGAACGACAGCAACTTTTGACTACTCTATAGAGATACCAAAGCGATCAACAGCCGATGAATTGAAAGAAGAAATTATACTTGATGAACTTGATAAGGAATCTCCATTCAATTTTGAAAACTATGAAGAGAAGATTCTAAAACCGGTTAAAGAGTTAGACTCTTTCTTAAATCGTATTCTAAAATTTGATTATACTGATGGAGAAATTCATTCTTATATAAAGATCATGAAAGAGAATGCCGGAATTTCTCAGAAAATTGGTTTTGAAGTTTTATCCAATATGCACTCCATACTATCAAGAGGATTAGAGCTTATCCATCAAAAGAAAATTGCTCCAAGCATAAATGTAGTTGAGTCTCTGCGCGCATGCTTGATTGTTATAGTTGCAGTTGTACGGGGAAAAGAGGTCGACATTACCAGTTATTTAACAAAAGCGGAAGGATTTGGTAAATCCATATCTCCCAAAAACAAAGGAAATTAAATGGAACTATATGCTGTGATAATGGCGGGTGGTGTAGGTTCACGTTTCTGGCCAAGAAGCAAAGAACGCAAGCCTAAACAATTAATCCGCATCTTCGGCGATAATACGATGATTCAGGATACAGTTAAGAGATTAGAAGGACTTGTAGAACCAAAAAATATTTTTGTAATTACAAATAAAATTCAAAAAGCGAGAGTAAAAGAACAACTTCCGCAATTACCATCAGAGAATATAGTAGATGAACCTTTCGGGAAAAATACAGCTGCTTGCATTGGTTTAGCTTCAATTCTTGTGAAAGCAAAAAATCAAGAGGCTGTAATTGTTACTCTTCCTTCGGATCATTTAATAAAAGATGATGAAGAGTTTCGGAAGTGCTTAAAGAATGCGGCTGATTTTGCTTTTGAATCGAAAGGTCTTGTAACTATTGGTATAACACCTACCAGACCGGAAACCGGTTATGGATATATTCAGTTTGATGAGAAAGAAATTTCAAGCAATATTTACAAGGTTTTAACCTTTGCGGAAAAACCAAACTTAGCAACTGCTAAACGTTTTATAGAATCGGGTGATTTTCTTTGGAACGCCGGAATATTTGTTTGGCGGGTCGATACAATTCTAGAAGAAATAAAAACCTTTTTACCGGACCTTCATGAAGGCTTAGTTGAAATCGAAAATGCAATTGGTACATCAGAGTTTGATAAGCAACTCGTTAATGTTTACGGACAGTTAAAAAGCATTTCAATAGACTACGGTGTTATGGAGAAAGCAAATAATGTTTATTTAACCAAAGCAGATTTCTATTGGAATGATGTCGGTAGTTGGGAAGCCGTGTACGAAGTT
>JBHEKZ010000044.1:0-6897 GCA_041859025.1 Melioribacteraceae bacterium
TCAATAGTGCGTTTTTGGCTCATTTTCCTATCCTCAACTAGAACAAATGGGTCTCCAAGTAGAACGCGTTTACCTTGGAACAGAACAAATGACCCCTAAAACAGAACAATCCTACCTCCGGATAGAACGCGTTCTGTCTGAGATAGAACCGGTTTGGGTAAAAGTAGAACCGCCGGAGCTTTGAATAGAACGGGTTTTGCTTAAGACAGAACCCGTTCCGGTTAAAGAGTAACCGGTTTATCTACCGGAGAAACGGGTTCCGTTTGAACATGAAATTGTTTTGTTCCGGACTCCGGTTGTTCTGTTTTGAGTAGAACCGGTTTCTGTTGTAGATGAACGCATCTCTATAAAAGATAAACTCAAATTTCTTTATTTGGGCTAAAGCCCATATTTATTTTCTGATAATTAATTCCCGCACAAAAGTGCGGGGCAGCAAGCATTAAAAAACAAGATTGGACTTTAGTCCGCGAATAATTTTTGCATTACGTTCGTAAGTCATTTCGAGCGGAGCCGAGAAATGGAGGAGACAATGTTTTTCTGCTTTGAAACAATAATGCAAAAAACCGAGCCCTCATTATTGCGCCGGCTCGTTATTGCTTTTCCTTCCCTTCTGAGGAAAACGCGCGCGCAAATCTTCATAAATCACTTTTGCGCTGGGCACATTTTGTTTTGCCGCTTGCTTAACACTGTTGTAATAAGTTAACGATGCGGAGTAAGCTTCGCTTCCGGCAAGCATTATTGAATCGTTTAAACCGCTTAACACCTGCTCTAAAGGATTTTCAAATTCCGTAAGAAGCTTTACTCCTACAACATCATTCTCTAGTTCTGTAACAGTTAAATATGGGGGCGCGAACTCGGGATTTGTTTTTGCGTAAGCAAGACTTTTTTCAACAAAGCTTACCGTCTTATCACTCATCTTTGCTAGTCCTTGTCTCTCCGGAACAGTAAGTGATAGTAGTTTGGGCTGCAGCTTTGTTTTAAGAGTATTGATAGCTGCTGCGATCTCTGCCTTTTCTTCGGCGGTTAGTGTAATGGAAATTAGATTATCGGTTGGCATATTGCCCTCCAATAGTTGGTTTGTGTTTTGTTATTTAGTTCCCCAAAGGGAATAACCTTATATGATTATTTTCCTTTTTTTTATTTAACCAACGGAGGACCCGGATGAAGATTGAAGGAGGAGAGCATTCCCCAACAACAAATAATTAATTCAATATTTACTTGCTAAGCGCAAACTAAAAAACAGAAACGAAAAAGGGAAGAGAAAAAATAATTGACGCAAGAGATTTTCTTAATGCAACTCAAACAATGAATTTATAAATTCCGTTTACAAAAGAGATGAGCAGATAGCACATCATGGGTTGGAAATAAATAAGAGGGCGGCTATGTCAAACACTTCACGTGACTTACTTGTCATTAATCAAATTGAAAAAGAGAATGATCTTAAATTCAATAAATTTACAAACGAGCGTGAATTTAATAATAGTGTTAAATACGCAAAGAATACTGCAAGTTATTTAATTGATGAGAAGAATAATGTTGTACGTATTGCAATAAAGGGGTACACGTTAAACAACTATTCACATATAGAAGAATTCGCAAGTTTAGCTAAACTTGATTTGTCGAATAATCGCTTACGGGAGGTACCTAATTTAGAGAAACTAGAAAATTTAACATGGCTTTCGTTAGGGTCAAACAAATTAATTGATGTTAGTGCTGTTGGAAAACTTACAAAGCTTAAAGGACTAGATTTGGGGATTAACCAAATTGTTGATATTTCTTTTGTGGAAAACTTGCAGAATATTGAAGTTCTTTCATTAAGAAATAATAAGTTTTCTGAAACAAACAGCTTAAAAAAACTGAACAACATTTTTGCAATAGATTTAAGCCGGAATAATTTGACCGATATTACCTTTTTACTCGAGTTTAATAAACTAAAAGAGCTTTTTCTGGGAGGTAATGATAAAAACGATTTAGACGTTATAAAGGAGTTAAAGAATTTAAGGATCTTAGATTTATATGATACTAAATTAACAAACGTTTCCTTTCTTGAAAATTTTATAGAATTAGAAAAACTCGATTTATCGTGGAACGATATATCAGATATAGGCTTCTTAAAAAAAAATGACCCGTATCTTAACGTTAGATCTTAGAAGCAATAAAATAAATGAAATAGCATGCCTAAAAGAATTAAAATCTCTTAATGAACTTATGTTGGGGTGGAATGAAATAACCGATATTAGAATACTGAAGGAACTAGTAGAATTAAAAGCTCTTAATCTCAGGAGCAATAAAGTAGTTGACTTTACACAAATAGAACCACTTAACAAGCTTATATTTCTCGATCTCGCCTTTAATAATTTAACAGACCCTTCGTTTTTAACTGGATTTACTGGGTTAGAGAGACTTTTCTTACAAAACAATAATATTGCGGACATTAACTTTCTTGTTGGTTTAGAAAAATTAAAAGAGCTTGATTTAGAGTGGAACGAAATAAGCGATGTAAAAATTATTAGTGAATTAAAAAACTTAGAATCGCTTTTTTTGTGCGGGAACCAATTAGCCGATACTGAATTTTTAACTAAGCTGACTAATATTAAAGAATTAACATTGGGCTTTACTTATGACAAGATAGATTTAGAGAACATTAGGCATTTAAAAAATATCAGTACTTTAAAACTGTATTCACAAATTAACAACATTGAATTTATAAAAGAGCTAAAAGAATTAAGTGAGTTGTATCTTAATCACAATTCGCTAAATGATGTCAATTTTTTGGCGGAATTAAAGAATTTAACCGAATTAGATTTGAGTAACAACGAAATATCCGACATTTCCTTCGTCAAAGAATTGAAAAACCTTTCCAAGATTAAGCTAACGGATAATCCAATAACCACTCCTCCTGAAAGCGTGTGGAAAGAAGGAATTGAAGCCATACGAAATTATTATGAGCAGATAGAAAAATATGGAAGCGATTTATTATATGAAGCAAAAATAATATTAGTAGGAGAGCCTGGGGCGGGAAAGAGCACATTAGTAAATAAGTTTAAGAATGTTGACTACCCAGTGCCAAATAAAGATGAAAAAGAAACAATGGGTATTAATGTAAGCGTAAAAACATTCGATCACCCAAATAAAGAAAATGTAACATTCCGTACCAACCTTTGGGACTTTGGAGGGCAGGATATTCAATATACAATACACCAGTTCTTTTTGACTTCAGATGCGCTATATCTTCTTGTTCTTGATGACAGAAAAGAAAACACAGACTATGATTATTGGTTTAGTATTATTCAGGTGCTTGGAGAACGCAGCCCAGTTATTGTTGTATTAAACGAATTAAATAAACTTGGTCTGCCAAACTATGATCATGCCTTATATACTCGGCGGTACCCTGAATTAAGAATAAAGCGAATGGAGGCAGATTTTTCTAAAAAAGACGAAAGGTTATATAGCTTATTAAGCACTATAAAAAAGGACGTCACACTTTTAAAGGATATTGGTACACCTTTACCTAAACAATGGATTCCTATTAGAAATGATCTTGAAAAACTTGCCGATAAAAACCATATGACATATGATGAGTTTATGGGGATATGTGCTAAGAACGGTTTAACAGAAACAAACGACCAAGAATTTTTAGCTAGAACTTTTAATCGGATTGGCGTTATTCTTCATTTTTGCAACGAACCGGAATTATTCAACACGGTCTTTTTGAATCATAAGTGGGTTGTAGACTCTTTATATACCATACTTAAGAATAAACAGTTAAGGGATTATAACGGTCTCTTTACAAAACAAAAAATGTTTGAACTCTGGGGAAGCGAATACTCTGATGCAGAAAAAAACCAGCTATTATTATTAATGCAAAAAGACAATTTCGATTTGTGTTATAGTGTGGGAGATGGTAAGTCGGACAAGTTCTTGTTTCCCTCGGTATTGCCTATTGAGAAACATCCTTTTGTGCAGCAATGGAATCCCGATAATAGTTTAAGGGTCAGATTCCAATATGTCTTTATGCCTAAAGGAATAACAACAAGGTTAATTGTACGGCTAAGTGAATATATATATTCTGAAAATAATCAAAATATTGTTTGGCGTGGTGGTGCAATGCTTAAAAGAAATAATGTTCTTGCCTTAATTAGTGAAGATGTTAATAAAAGTGGAGGAAAAATAATTGACGTTTGTCTTGAGGGACCAGAATTTGAAAGACGTGACTTTCTAATAATTATTAGAGAAGAAATAAATAGAATACATTCTGCGTTTAGTAATCTCGAAGTAAGTGAAATGGTTCCTTGTATGTGCAGTGAATGTAGTCTTAAAAGCATTCCCCATTTTTTCAAATATGAGCAGTTGGATAAAAGAAGAAGACTAAAAAAGCTTACTATAGAATGCGAAGAAAGTTCAACATGCGAAGAGGTTGAGGTGATGAAATTACTTGAAGGTATAGAAACTTTAAGAGCAAAAGAAGAAAAAGAATTGCGAGATATTAACATTAACGTTAGCCCAACAATTACGCCCACAATCAATCAAAATTAAGAAACAATAGTGTTTATACTATGAATGATAAATCAAAAAACAACAGTAAAGGGATTAATATAAACGTTAGCCCCACTATTTCGCCGGTTATAAATCAATCGATCGGAATGACAAAGAAAGAAACCGATATTGTAAATCCCAAACCCAAAGAGAAAGAACCATGGTATAAAAGGTTGCAAGCCTATGTAGCAATTATTGGAGGTATTATAGCAATGATTTGGGCGGGGATTCAAATATATAATAATGTTGTTCGGGATAATAAATCTACGGAAGAAAACACCACAAAAAGCAAGATAGAACAAGTACAAGAAAGTAAGACAAATAAAGACAGCCTAAAAATTAATAAGTAAGCAAAACCACTATCTTTAAAACAAAAAACCCCCGCTATTGCGAGGGCTTTTTGCTGCAAAGCAAACTTATTCTTAGCGAATAACTTTTACTTCAGCTGCTTGAAGGCCTTTTGGACCTTGAGTAACTGTAAATTCAACTTTGTCATTTTCGTTTAAAGTTTTGTAACCGTCAGATTGAATAGACTGAAAATGTACGAATACATCTTCTCCGCCTTCTTGAGAAATGAAACCAAAACCTTTAGTGCTGTTGAACCATTTTACGGTTCCTTGTTTGCGCTCTGCCATAACAGAAGCTCCTTTGTAAATGTTAATATAATATGATTGTTTACGACAGGCTTTAAGAACTTCTGTGGGGTAAAACGATTTGCGTCTACGTCTACATCTACTTCTAAAGTTACTGCCTACCCAAACATACAAGAAGTATTCTAATTAACCTAATTAAATCTTTCAAATGGAGACGACTAAGTGTTTTGATTATCTTTGGTTAAACAAAAGAGAAACTATGAAAAACCTAATTCAAATTGCCGGAGTAATTGATATTGAGGAAGCAAAACTTCTTATGGAACTGGGTGTAGATTATCTCGGCTTCCCGCTGCGGCTGCCGGTTAACAAAGAAGATTTAACCGAAGAGGAAGCTGTTGAAGTAATTAAAACAATTACTCCGCCCCATCAATCCGTTCTTATTACTTATTTAAATAAAGCAGATGAGATAATTTCTTTCTGCGATAAGCTGAATGTAAAGATTATTCAGCTTCACGGAGATATTTCTTTTGATGAGCTGGTTAAGACGAAAACTCTTCGTCCCGATATTGAGATAATCAAAAGTCTTGTTGTTGCGAGCGATAATTACGATAAACTTGTTAAGATGGTAGAAACATTTTCTCCTTGGGTTGACGCATTCATAACGGATACTTTCGATCCGGTACCCGGCGCTGAGGGTGCGACGGGCAAAACGCATGATTGGAGTATAAGCAAAAAGCTGGTTGAGCTTTCAACGAAACCGGTAATTATAGCGGGAGGATTGAATCATAAAAATGTTAAGCGGGCAATTCTGGAAATAAAACCGGCCGGTGTTGATGTTCATACGGGAGTAGAGTTACCGAACGGAAGAAAAAGCGAAGAGCTTGTTAGAATGTTTGTTGAGGAATCTAAAAAAGGTTTTGCATTGATTTGATCGTAGAGACCTGTCCCGGTAAAAAGATAGAGACGCAATTAATTGCGTCTCTACGCAAATGCTGCTATTCTTTTTCTTCGGTTCTTTCATTCCCGCATCTTTGCGAATGAATCTTTTCGAAATGCTCGCGCCATTCCGGTCTAATTTTGTGGGTATGTCTTTTGTGGTGTCCGAACCCGGAGAAAACAATTTTAGAAAGAAGCAGCAAGCCGATAGCTTGATAGAAATTAATTAGAGGCAAGCCGAATATTGCCGGCATAAGCCAATTCCAAAGCAGCATAAACGCAGTTCCAAAAACTCCAACTGCCGCAATAAAAATCAGTATTCCGACGACAACTTTTTTTGCTGTTAAATTTCTGGTCATCATTTTATAATTCCTTATATAAATTTTGTAAACGTGTTTTCAAAAATTTTACCGCATAACGCTTTCTGGAAAGCAAAGTATTAACGGGTACATCAAGCATTTCTGAAATTTCTCTAAAGCTGTAGCCCTCAAATTCGTTCATCACAAAAACATCTCTCTGGTTTTCGGGAAGCTCAGCTAAAGCCAGCTCAACTTCTTCCCAGAATGCTTCTTTAATTACTTCAGCATCGGGCATGGTTTGGTTCTGCGGAAGAAAATCCAGAAGGTTTAACGATTCATCTTCTTCTCCGCCGGCAAATTCAAGATCGCTGAAGACGGAGGGTTTCTTCTTCCGGTGCAAGTCGGTTATTCTGTTCCGGGTAACCGTATAGAGCCACGAAGTAACTTTCTCCAGAGCATTAATCTGAGGAAAGCCATCTATCAAGGAGTAGAAAACATCTTGCAGAACGTCTTCTGCCTCAACTCCGGAAGAA